>JAJRVH010000058.1 GCA_021545625.1 Zetaproteobacteria bacterium | reverse complement strand
GGCCCGCGACCTGGATCTGCAGGCGCTCAGCCTCGACGAAATGGAGGCCCTGTATCAGGAAGTGAAGGCCCGGCGTGCATCGCGCCCCGTTTCGTCGTAGGCTCTGCTCACGATATTCTTGTACAAGGGAATGATATGAACGAAAACCATGACGAGCCACAGACCGAACAGCAGTTACAGATTCACATGCCCCCGGAGGTTCAGCGCGGCGTATATGCGAACCAGATGATGGTCGCGCATACGCAGGAAGAGTTCGTGCTCGACTTCATGCTGGCCACGCCGCCTGCCGGCGTCGTCAATGCGCGCGTGCTGGTTTCCCCTTCCCACGCCAAGCGCATCGTCGCGGCCCTGCAGGAGAATATCGCCCGCTATGAGTCGATGTTCGGCGAAATCAAGGCGGTCCGGCCCATGGCAGATCCCGCTACGACAACGGCCCATTAACCCAGTCGCCTTTCGATCACCTCGGACAGCGTGCACCCCTCTTTTTCGGCCCAGTAATCGAGAATCGCCCACGCATTGCGTGACAGGGTAACGCTTTTGGTTTCGTGTTCGCGTGCCCGCATGCGTGCGGCGCGGATTGCATTCTTCATCTGCGTCCATTCGCGACTTCCGAGCCATGTTTCGCACCAGCCATTCAGCGATTCGATATCCTCGCCCAGCTGCTCGAAGTTTTGCTGTGCCTGCCAGGTTTGCTGCTCGCCCAGCCACAGCGGATGTGCAAGCTTGCCCTTGATCCAGCGTCTGGCGAACCAGTGATCGGCTGCAGTGATGCGATATTTCCGTCGCGCCATTGACCGCCCTATTCCTGATAACGTGACAGGGTCACGTGTACTGACGGGCGCTGGCGATGCCCTTCGACACAGCTCCCTCCAGCGCTTCCCCCAGGGCCAGATACGCTGCAATGGCTGCGGCAAGGCGACAACCGGTCCCGTGCCGCTGCTCCTCGCTCCATGCCTTGAGTGCATGCTCAAAGCTTGTGACGGAGCCATCCGGCATGGCCAGCACATCGCTGAGTACCTTCCCTTCCCCGTGTCCGCCCTTGAGCAGAACGGCACACTGAAAGCGCCCGGCCAGTATCCGGGCATCCTCTTTCGCATGGCCAATCGTCCGTCCCAACCAGTATGCGGCTTCGTCCAGATTCGGCGTCAACAGACTTGCCTGCGACACCAGCGCCGACAGCAGCGCATCCCGGCCGCCTTCATCCAGCAGCACCGCGCCACTGCTTGCCACCATGACCGGGTCGATCACCACTGGTTTGCCGGCATGATACTGCTGCAGGGCTGCTGCCACGACCGCCACATGTTCGGCATCGACCAGCATGCCGGTTTTGACCACCGCGACATCGTAATAATCGAATACGGCCTGCATTTCGGCATCGAGCTGCGCCAGCGGCACCGGATCCATGCGTATGATTTCGCGGGGGTTCTGGGCCGTCAGTGCGGTCAGGGCCGAGCATCCCTGTGCTTTCAGCATGTCAAACATCCGCAGATCGGCCTGGATGCCGGCGCCCCCGCAGGTGTCCGAGCCTCCGATGGCCAGGCACACCGGACGCTTCATGGCTTCCATGCCTCGACCATGGCCCGCGCCTCGGCCTCGATGTCGTCTGCGGTGAACAGGCCCGAGATCACGGCGGCGCAATCCGCACCGGCAGCCCGGACTTCGGGCAGACGCTCGCTGGTGATGCCGCCGATGGCGCAAATATTCGCATCCGGAAACATCTGCCTTGCCTTGATCAGTCTCGGCAGGCCGATAGCCGGCACCTCGGGCTTGGATCGCGTGGGCCAGATGGCGCCGAATGACACATAATCCGCGCCCTGATCCAGCGCGAATTTCGCAAACGCCGCATCGGCGCGGCAGGTGATGCCGGTCAGCAACCCGCCCGCCTTGCTGCGCAGGCCACTCAGTCCGGCCGCATCGTCCCCGCGACCGAGATGCACGCCGTCTGCTTCGGATTCCAGAGCCAGCTGCAACGAATCGTTGATGATCAGTCGCGCGCCATATGGTCGGGTCAGCGTACGCAGGGCCTGCGCACGTTTCAGACCCTTTTTGAAGCCCTGCTTCTTATCGCGCAGTTGCAGTATGCGCACGCCTCCGCGCAGGGCGGCCTCGGCGCGCTCCAGCAGATCGCCCAGATCCAGATCGGCCGGCAGAATGCCGTAGATACCACTCAGGCGCTCAGGCATCGAGCAGTTGCAGCAGATCGGTAAACACCTTCAGGCGCACCACCCTGCCCTCGAACTCTTCCGGCAACGGCTGATAACCGTGTTCGCAGTAGCAAACCGTATGGCAGCCGGCATTGAACCCGGCTTCGATATCAAAGCGCGTATCCCCGACCATGGCGGTGCGGGCCGGCTCCACCCCCATCGCACGGCAGCACTCGAGCAGCATGTCCGGGGCGGGCTTCTTGGCAAAGCCATCCTCGGGCGACAGCGCCAGCGTCAGATAACCGGTCAGGCCGAGCGCGTCGAGCACCCTGATGCGCGCCTTGGCCGGTTTGGCCGTCACGCAGCACATCGGAATGCCGCGCGCCTTCAGTGCATCGAGCGTTTCCATTACGCCCGGAAAGGGCCTGGAAAAATCGGCCGGATGCTTTTCGTAGATGTCGGCAAAGGCATGGTAAAGGGCCAGCGTGTCCGGATCGTCCATCGGCTTGCCAAGCACGTTCGAGGCAAGCTTCTGCGCGCCGCCGCCAACATGCGGCTGCGTTTCCTCCAGCGTCATCTGAAAATCATAGCCCAGCTGCTTCAGGGCCCGGTTGGCGTTGGCGCGAATGTCCGGCAGCGCATCCACCAGCGTGCCATCGAGATCGAATATGAATGCCTCAGGTCTACTCATGATTTATCCTTGTTTGTTCCATTGTTATGGACATATCTTCACGTGCCTCATGATCGCGCTCCCCCGCCCGGATTGCCGTCAGATGCATTCGCATGTCCGCATCATCGCCGGCCAGACGCGCCAGCGCCCAGAAGGCATGCGCGCGTACCAGCGGCGATTCGTCGTCCGACAGGGATTCCAGCACGGGGATCAAATCCGCATACCCCGAATTGCCCGCCGCAATGCAGACATTGCGCACAAACGCCACCCTGCCCGTTCGCTTGACCGGACTTTTCGAAAAGCGCTTCCGGAAGGCCGTATCATCCAGTTGCAGCAGGCTAGCAAGATCCGGCAGAATATTCTCCCCCCTCGGACTGAGGATATCGTCATCCGGCGCTTTCGCCTTGCCGTTCCACGGGCAGACAAGCTGGCAGTCATCACAGCCATAGACGCGATTGCCGAACATCGGTCGCAGGCGGTGCGGAATATGGCCGCGATATTCGATCGTCAGATAGGATATACACAGACGCGCATCGACCAGGTATGGAGCCACGATCGCCCGGGTCGGACAGAGATCGAGACAGGCCGTGCAGCTGCCGCAGTGTTGCGAGGCCGGCGCATCCGCCGCCAGATCGGCCGTCGTGAACAGCTCCCCGAGCAGAAACCATGAGCCGAAATCGCGATGGATCGTCAGCGAATGCTTGCCCTGCCAGCCGAGCCCCGATGATTCGGCCAGCGCATGCTCGAGAACCGGCGCCGTATCGACATAAACCCGCTGGTCGTGCGCGCCCAGCAGCGCATCCAGATCGCGGGCCAGCGCCTTCAGACGCTTTTTCATCACATCATGGTAGTCATGACCGTGCGCATAGGCCGCGATCACGCCGTTCCTGCGCCGCGCATTCGCATTGTCCAGCGTATAGGGCGGCGGCGAATAGCGCATGGCCACGCAGATTACGCTGCGCACGCCGTCCAGCATGGTGGATGGCCTCCGGCGCCGTTCCACGCGCGTTGACTCGGCCATATAGCCCATCTCGCCCTGCATGCCGGCTGCCAGCCAGGTCTCGTAGCATTCCAGATAGCGGGGCTCGATGGCGGGTTTCGTGATCCGGCAAAGCTCGAAGCCATGATCACGGGCCAGTTTCCCGATCCGCTCCTCTGTTATATCCCGAGACATCCGACAAGATTAGCGTGTTCTTTGTCTTCGCGCCTGTCTTCCGTTTCTGTTCTCAGTGAAGCAGACGTTCGATAACCTCCCTGAGCATGGCAAACCGGTACGGTTTCTGGATAACCGCATCCGGATGAAAGTTCTCCCGCGTAACCGTTTCGCACTGGTAGCCCGAACAAAAGATGATCGGAACGCTGCTGAGTTCGCGTATGGCCATGGCGGCCCGAACGCCATCCATGTTCGGCATCATGACATCCATGATCACCAGGCTTATTTTTTGCCGGTTTGACCTGAATGCCTTCAGTGCCTGCTTGCCGTCGGATACGGCTATCACCTCGAATCCCATGCGCTCCAGCGCCAGGCGGCCAACGCCCAGAAGCTCGGCCTCATCATCCGCAAGCAGGGCGACTCCGCTGAAAGCTTTCTGATGGGCGGGAAGCTTTTTCCGAGCGTTTTCTGTCGAATCGACAATACGGGGCTGAAGGGCTGGCAATGCAATCTTAAAGCGGCTGCCCGTCCCGAGTTTGCTGTCGACTGTCATGACTCCTCCAAGCGATGAAACAATGCCATGTACTGCCGCCAGCCCCATGCCGGAGCCCTGCGCCTTCGTCGTGAAAAATGGCAGAAATATCTTCTCAAGAAGATCGGGAGGCATGCCGGGCCCGTTATCCTCGACCAAGATCACCGTGACATATTCCGGACGTATTTGTTCTGCTGCCTGCCAGTCAAATTCGCCCGGATCTCCGGGAGCACAGCGGATTGATATATCGCCGGCCTCTTTGCCGATCGCCTCGGATGCATTCAGCACCAGGTTCAGCAGCAACTGCTCGATTTGTCCCTTGTCTCCCCGGATAGGCGGAGTCGCCGCGTCCGCGAACGTCCTCAGATTGATTCTGTGACCCGCCGCCACCAGCAGCATTTCCCGCATGTTTTGCAGCAGTTCTCCAGGATGGATCACTTCGGATGCATATTTGCCCTTGCCGGCATATGTCAGCAGATGTTTGCACAAACGGGCCGCCCTGTCGGAGGTTTCCAGTACCTGATTCAGATGAGGCTCCTGCTCCGGAAAAGATCCGGCCAACGCGGCAAGTTCCGTTTCACCGACGATGATAGCCAGCATATTATTGATATCGTGTGCAATGCCGCCGGCCAGCATGCCGATTTCCTGAAGGCGCGCCTGCCGGGCCTTGTTCCGCAGTTCTTCCTCCCGCTCTTTCTGTTGCTGTTTGAATTCGGTGATATCTCGGGAGACGACAACCACGCCCTCTATTTGCCCGTCATCGTAGTAGGGAAAAGCCGTGGATGCCATATGCCGCGCCGTCCCATCCCCGTCGGTTCGAACGAACTCCCATTCGACAATTGTACCGTCCATGCAGATTGCAAGGTGGTTGCGGATATCCCGCTCGAAGACTTCCCTCCCCCACACATCGCCGACTGTAAGCGACTGCTCTTCAACAGTGCGGGGATGACCGATGTTGTACATATCGGCAAAAGCCTTGTTGATCCGTTGATAGGAAAAATCCTTTCCGATCAGCGACACCGGAATGTCGATGGCGTCCAGCATCGCATGGCCGCCGGATATATAATGCCTGCGCTGTTCGGCCAGCAGGGTCTGGCGGTCCAGCAGCAGGGCCAGCGACAAAAACAGGATCAATGTTCCCGCCGCGGCCAATATGGCGAGCCAGCCGTATTCCCTTGCGAACGAGGGAGTTGCGATATTGACCGTTCGCCATGTGCCAAGGCTGCTTGCGAATGTTTCCACGTCATTTGCAAGGCCGCTGCTGCGAGTATCGCCGCTGCGGGATTCGTGCAGATAGACCGGTAGCCAGGCCTTGTCGCGCCATTGCTCCAGACGCACGTGGAAACCGCCCACAGGGGTTTGCGCCATTGCCCGCTCCACCAGCGCCGCCATGTCCACCAATGCATGCAGGGAATGTTCCGGAGACCGCACAACAAGCGCGCACAGGTTTCCTGCCTGTCGGCAAAGCACCTCGCTGCGATCCGCCGGCCCTGTGTTCCGTTCCGATATATGGATGTTCGATATTTCCGGAAGCCACAGCCGAAGCCTTTGCAGTGCCTGGTTCCCGGGAGCATGTGAATGGTCTACCTGCTGCAGGAAAAGCATGCTCCGATCATGAAGGTCATCCAATGCCTGCCTGATCGCCAGGGCATGGCCGTGGGCGCGATAATGAAGCTCGTTGCTGAGCCTTTGTTCGTTATACACCTGAACACCCCATGCTGCGAAGCATGCAAAACATACCCCGGCCAGCATGATGGCGGCGCTCACGCGACTGAAACCGTTCACTCCCTCTCCCCCTGGAAAGACATAGGAATTTATGATAACTGTATATGGGAGAGATGCCGCCATTCGTGATAAAGATCACGACCTGGAGACATATCCTTTCCGGCGTCAGGAGTGCCGAATGCTAATCCGTCGCATGTCCGCATCGTCACCGATGCAGGCAAGCGTCACATGCCAGCTTTCGGATGGCAAAAGCTCCGGCGCGCGCTCCGGCCATTCGATCAGGCAAATCCACGGCGCCCGCATGTAGTCACGCACGCCGATCATATCGAGTTCATCCGCGCCTTCCAGACGGTACCAGTCCATGTGCGCCAGCCGGCACCCCCTGCCCTCGTATTCCTGGATAATGGCGAAAGTCGGGCTGGGCATGGCCGTATCCGTCACGCCCAGTGCCCGCATCAGGGCGCGGCAGAACACGCTCTTGCCCACCCCCAGGTCGCCGTGCAGGGCCACGACATCGCCCGGTTTCAGCTTGCGGGCAAGCCCTGTCGCACAGGCGATGGTGTCGGATTCGCTACGTAATAGTCTGTCGGTCACACAGGGGTCAGGCCGGTGTACGGCCAGCCAGGGCGCGAATCACGTCGTGTTTGGAGATCAGTCCGATCACTGCATCGCCGTCGAGCACCGGCAGGTGATGCATGCGCGCATCGGACATGATCGTCGCGATATCGTCAAGCCCTGCGTCAGGCTGGACGGTTTTGACCTCTGTGCGGGCCATGTCCTCGGCCGTCATGGCCCGCATGCGCTCCAGTTCTTTCTCGAAGCGCTCCTCGCCGACCGGAATCACCATGTCGAAGACGGCCATGGCCGTCGGCAGGTGCAGGTTGGCCTGTCGGTCAATCAGATCGGAATCGGTGATGACCCCGAGGAGTCGCTTGTCTTCATCGACAACCAGCAGACCCGAAAGATTTTCGTCGGCGAAGCGCCGCGCAATCTCGGCCAGCGGCGTATCCGGCATGCAGTATGCCGGTTCCGGGTTCATAATGTCGCGTGCTTTCAGCATATTGGCTCTCTCCGGAAACTATTCTTCTATCCCAAGCATAGGGTATGAGGCCGACAGGGCAAGGCCGGATACCGCCATGGGCTATCACCGGAAGATGACCTGATTCCCCGCAGATCTACGCCTTGCGGTAAATCTCGCCCCCTCCCTCGTTGAACGCCTCAGATTGTTCCGCCATGCCGGCATGAATCGCCTCGACCGTATCCAGGCCATGTTCGGCCGCGTAATCGCGCACATCCTGCGTGATCTTCATCGAACAGAACTTCGGTCCGCACATCGAACAGAAATGCGCAACCTTGGCCGAATCCTTCGGAAGCGTCTCGTCGTGGAACGCGCGCGCCGTATCCGGGTCCAGTGACAGATTGAACTGATCCTCCCAGCGGAACTCGAAGCGCGCCTTGGACAGCGCATCGTCACGCTGCTGCGCTCCGGGATGACCCTTGGCAAGATCGGCCGCGTGCGCGGCGATCTTGTAGGTAATCACACCGGCCTTCACATCGTCGCGATTGGGCAGTCCCAGGTGCTCCTTCGGTGTTACATAACAGAGCATCGCACAGCCGTACCAGCCGATCTGGGCGGCCCCGATACCGGACGTGATATGATCGTAGCCCGGCGCGATATCCGTGGTCAGCGGACCCAGCGTATAGAACGGTGCCTCGTCGCAATATTCCAGTTGCAGATCCATGTTCTCCTTGATCATCTGCATCGGTACGTGGCCCGGCCCCTCGATCATCGTCTGCACGTCGTGCTTCCAGGCAATCCTCGTCAATTCACCCAGCGTTTTCAGCTCGCCCAGCTGCGCCTCGTCATTGGCATCGGCAATGGCGCCGGGACGCAGGCCATCGCCAAGCGAGAACGATACGTCATAGGCCTTCATGATCTCGCAGATTTCCTCGAAATGGGTGTAGAGGAAGTTTTCCCTGTGATGCGACAGGCACCACTTGGCCATGATCGAACCTCCACGCGATACGATGCCAGCCAGCCTCTTCGCGGTCATCGGCACATAGCGAAGCAGTACTCCGGCATGGATCGTGAAATAGTCCACGCCCTGCTCGGCCTGCTCGATCAGGGTATCGCGGAAGATGTCCCAGGTCAGATCCTCGGCAACGCCATCCACCTTCTCCAGCGCCTGATAGATTGGCACCGTGCCGATCGGCACGGCTGCGTTGCGGATGATCCATTCGCGTGTTTCATGGATATTC
>JAJRVH010000057.1 GCA_021545625.1 Zetaproteobacteria bacterium | reverse complement strand
TTCGGTGCCAGCCTCTCGTCATGGCGACAACAGGGCTTGCTGGAAATCGGATACCGGAGCGTGCGCCTGGGCGAGACAGGCCTGCCGCTGGCCGATGCAATCGCGGCCAGCGTGCTGTAACGTGCTTCAGATATCGGCGGAAGCGTTGACCCGGAACTTTTTCATCGCCGAAAAGATCTTGTTCGGATACTTGTTCCTGCCCAGCGAACCGTTGTAGGCGGCCAGCGCCCGGTCCAGGCGCTTGTAGCGGTCCAGATAGTGCCGGATAATCGCGCAGCCGTAACGGATATTCGTCTCGATTTCGAGCAGGTTGTCGTTGGGCTGGCCGAGCTCATCCTTCCAGAAGGGCATCACCTGCATCAGCCCGATCGCACCGACATTGCTGACGGCGAAATGATCGAACTGCGACTCGACGGCGATCATGCCGAGAATCAGCTCGGGATCGAGATCGAAACGGACGCTGTAGATATAAACCCAGCGAGCGATGACCTCCGCCTCCTTCTCGTCGCCCACCCAGGGGCGAATGGTCCGGACGATATCCTTGGTCCAGACCAGCTGCTCGTAGTCCACCTGCGCGGGAGCCGGCTCCGGCTTGAGCATCTTCTGCAACTCGGCCTTTTCCTCCGGCCTGATATCGAGCAGGGCCACATTGCGCTCGACCATGCGCTTCGCCGTGGTCTGGGCCAGGCGCTGCTTCTCCTCCGGCGTACTGGACAGAAAAAACGGCACGGTCGCGACGAAGCCGAGCACCATCACCCCGGCCAGCAGGGCCTTGGGCGACATGCCGCCCAGACGCTGCCTGAGCTCGGCCGCGTTCAGAAGCCGCTCCCGATCAGTTCCATGACGGCGCCAACCACGGCATCCGGCCCGGTCTCGCTGCGATCGCCGCCGCGCGGGCCGTATTCAACCACGCCCCGCTCCAGCCCCCGGTCGCCGACCACGACCTGCACCGGCAGCCCCATCAGCTCCGCATCCTTGAACTTGACGCCCGGCCGCTCCCTGCGCTCGTCCCAGAGCACCTCGACGCCCGCACCGGAGAGCTCGCGGTAGATCGATTCGGAAGCCCGCATCGCCGCTTCGCCCTGCCCCATCGTGATCAGGGCGACCTGGAACGGCGCCAGATTCAGCGGCCAGCGAATGCCCGCGTCATCGTGGCACTGTTCGACCACGGCCGCCATCAGGCGCGACACGCCGATGCCGTAGCAGCCCATCGTCGCCACCGCCCGCTTGCCGGCCGGATCCTGAAACATCACTTCCATCGGCTCGGTATAGCGCCGGCCCAGCGCAAACACCTGACCGACCTCGATGCCGCGCGACAGCGCGATGCCGCCGCCGCAGCGACGACAGCGGTCGCCGGCGCGCGTTTCGCGCAGATCGACGATCACGGCCTCCCCGACATCGCGGGCGATGGAAAGCCCCGTGACATGCGCATCCGCCCTGTTGGCCCCGGCCACCAGCCCCTCGGCCCCTTCCAGGGTCGCATCGACATAGACCCTGCATGAAAGCCCCTGCGGACCGACAAAGCCGCTGACACCGCCCGCGGCCCGAATCTCTTCCTCGGCCGCCATCTCCACCGTATCGGAGCCGGCCGCATGGGCCAGCTTGATTTCCTGCAACTGATCGTCGCCGCGCACGCAGGCCGCCACGATGTCACCGTCATGCTCGCCCCCCTGCAACCGATAGAGCAGGGTCTTGACCAGCCGCGCCGGCTCCACCTTCAGAAAGGCGGCCACATCCTCGGCCGAGCTCACCGAAGGCGTGGCAACCTCGGCCAGCTCCGCCGGCGAACCGGCCGGCAGTTCCCGCTCGGATACCGCCTTCTCGACATTGGCCGCATACTCGCAGGCCTCGCAGTGGGCGATCAGGTCCTCGCCGGAGTCGGCCAGCACATGGAACTCGTGCGAATCGCTGCCGCCGATCGAGCCGGTATCGGCCTCGACGGCGCGAAACTTCAGACCGAAGCGGTTGAAGATCGTCGTATAGGTATCGAACATCAGCCGGTACTCGCGCTCAAGGTCCGCATCGTCGGCATGGAAGGAATAGGCATCCTTCATCACGAACTCGCGTCCCCGCATCAGGCCGAAGCGCGGCCGGATCTCGTCGCGGAACTTCGCCTGGATCTGGTACAGGTTCATCGGCAACTGCTTGTAGGAGCGCAACTCGCGGCCGACCAGATCGCAGATCACCTCTTCATGCGTCGGGCCGAGACACGATTCGTGATCATGCCGGTCTTCAAAGCGCAGCAGCTCCGGGCCGTATTTCCCCAGACGCCCGGACTTCTCCCACAGCTCGCACGGCTGCACCATCGGCATCAGCAGTTCCTGAGCGCCGGCCCGGTTCATTTCCTCGCGCACGATCGCCTCGATCTTGCGCAGCACGCGCAGGCCCATCGGCAGATAATCGTAAACGCCCGAAGTCACGCGCCGGATAAAACCCGCCCGCAGCAACAGCCTGTGCGATACGACCTCGGCATCGGCCGGGTCGTCACGCAGTGTCGGTATGAAAAACTTTGAATAACGCATGGAGCGATATCCTAGCGGCGCAGCCGGCGTTCAGATAGCCCCTCAGATATCGATGCCCAGCCGGCCGGCAACCTCGTGATAGACCTCCGACAGACCGCCGAGATCGCTGCGGAACACGTCCTTGTCCAGCTTGCGGCCGCTTTCGATATCCCACAGGCGGCAGCCGTCCGGCGTAATCTCGTCGCCGAGCAGGATCTCGCCGCCCGCCTTGCCGAATTCAAGCTTGTAATCCACCAGCTGAATGCCGACGCCGGCCAGCATCGACGACAGCACCCCGTTCACCTTCAGCGCAATGTCGCGCATCCGTCCGATTTCCTCGCGCGTGGCCCAGCCGAACAGCTCACAGTGCTCGGTATTGATCATCGGATCGTGCAGTTCGTCCGACTTGTAGAACAGCTCGGTCAGCGGCCATTTGAACTTCAGGCCCTCCTCCAGGCCCAGGCGCCTGCAGATGGAACCGGCGGCGACATTCCGCACCACGACCTCGACCGGCATCATGTCCAGCGCCCTGACGCGCATCTCGCGCGGTCCCTCGCGCCTGACATAATGCGTCTTCACGCCCGCCTCGTGCAGCTTTTCGAACATGAACGAGGAAATGGCGCAGTTCAGCTCGCCCTTGCCGGCGATCACGTCGTGCTTGACGCCGTCGAATGCCGTCGCGTCGTCCTTGAATACCTGGATCAGTTCATCCGGCCTGTCGCTGGCAAACAGCTGCTTGCCCTTGCCCTCGTATTTCAGTTCACCCTTCATCTCTCTGCTCCTGTTCGAACCGCGCAGGCCTCCCCTGCCGCGGGAAACGGCGCAGCCTACGAAGCCCGGGGCCGGCCAGCAAGCCTTCTGGCATCGCCGGCCGCAGATCGCTACCATCGTCATGAATCCCGCAAGGCCAGAGGAGATGAATATGCCACAAACATCGCACGACGACCTGTCCTCCATGATCGCATCCCTGCCGCTGTTTGCACAGCTGCCTCCGGAGCAGCGGGAACGACTGTTGCACGAGGGAAGAATGATGGAGTTTGCGGCCAGCGAGACGCTGATCGGAGAAGACGAGGACAATCCGCATCTGTTTCTCGTCCTCGAAGGCAGCGCCTCGGCGCTGATCAACGGCACGCCGGTCGGCACGATTTCGGCGAGCGAACTGGCCGGAGAAATATCATCGGCCGGCATCAGCCCGCCGGTGGCCACCGTCATCGCCAATGAAGACCTGAAGGCCATCGCCTTCCCGGTCGGACTGATCCGCGATCTGGCCGACCGGCAGCAGGATTTCGCCGCAGCCCTGCGGCAGACGGCCTTCCGGCGCATTTCCGGCTAGCCCCGCTTCCACGGTCGAACGGGGCGGGGTAAGCTTGCCGCATGGAATGGGCGCAGCAATTCGTCGAACAGTATGGCTACTGGGCCGTATTCCTGTGGACCTTCATCGAAGGCGAATCCGTCTTCATCGCCGCCGCGGCACTGGCCGCCGCCGGCCTGCTGGAGCCCTGGAAAGTCATTCTGGTGGCTGCATGCGGGGCCTTTGTCGGCCATATCTTCTTCTTCGCCATCGGCCGCTGGAAGGGCATGGACATCATCCTGGCCGTACCGTTTCTGCGCAGACATTATCCCAAGGCCAACAAGATTCTGGATCAGTACGCCCACTGGTCGGTCTTCATCTTCCAGTATCTGTACGGCACGCGCATGGTGGCTGCGGTCCTGTTCGGCTGTTCCTCGATCAACTTCTGGCGCTTTCTGTTTCTTCAGCTCGTCAACTGCATATCATGGGCCGTCATCATCTACGCGGTCGGCCACGCGCTCGGCATGGCCGGCATGGCCATCCTGCACCGCTTCGGCATCATCGGCCTGGCGCTGGTGCTGGTCACGGCCGCCGCTGCCGGACTATGGCTCTACTTCCGCTTCGGTCATCAGCACCTCCGCCGCCATCTTCAGAGCGGGGACGGGGAACACCGGAACGACAGGCACGAGAACAACGCGGGCAAGTCATCCTGAAATGATCTAGACTGACGATAGTCGCCATCACCTTCAGTCTCCGGAGGAAGCCCATGTCTGCCGCGCTTTCGATCCGCCCTCCTGCCGTCGCCGGTCAGTTCTATCCCGCGGATAGAGCCGAGCTTGAAATCCTTATCCGGCACGTTCTGGGACAGGCGGAAACGGACGTCAGAGATCCGAAAGCGCTGATCGTTCCGCATGCGGGCTATATCTATTCCGGCGCGACCGCAGCCCACGCCTACGCCACGCTGGACCGCAACAAGGTCCGGCGCGTGCTGCTGTTCGGGCCCGCCCACCGCGTGCCGTTTTACGGACTGGCCCTGCCGGACGCCGATGCCTTTGCAACGCCGCTGGGCGAAGTTCCGCTGGATCAGCCATCCATGCAAAAGCTGATGAGCCTGCCCCATATTGCGCGCTTCCCGGCCGCGCATGTGCTCGAGCATTCGCTGGAAGTGCAGCTGCCCTTCCTGCAGATGGTGCTGGACGATTTTACGCTGGTGCCGGTATGCGTCGGCTCGGCCGATGCCGCCGATGTCGCCACTGCCATGCTCGAACTATGGGGCAGCCATGAAACGCTGATCGTCGTCAGTTCGGATCTGTCGCATTTCCATCCCTATGAGATCGCCCGGAACATCGACCAGCAAAGCATCGGCCGGATTCTCGCCGGGGATGTCAGTCTGAGCCACGAACAGGCCTGCGGCGCCACCCCCGTCAACGGCCTGCTCGAAGCAGGCCGCGCCCATCCGCTACAGCCATATCTTCTCGACTACCGCAATTCCGGCGACACGGCAGGCGACAGGCTCAGCGTCGTGGGCTATACATCCATTGCATTCCGCGAAAGGGGAGGAAACGCATGACGGAATCCGGAAACCGCGGTCCGCTTCTGACCGGCCTGGCCCGCGCCGCCATTGCCGAAAAACTCGGCGTGGATTTCCGCGCGCCGGAAGACAGGCCCGCATGGCTGCTGGAACAGGCGGCCAGCTTCGTAACGCTGACCATGCAGGGGGAGCTGCGCGGCTGCATCGGCACGCTGGAAGCCTATCGGCCGCTGATCGAGGATGTGCAGGGCAATGCGGTGGCTGCCGCCTTCCAGGACCCCCGCTTTGTGCCCCTGACCGCTGCGGAATTCGACGGCGTTCGCATCGAGGTATCGCTACTTTCCGAACTGGAGCCGATGCATGCCAAAAGCGAGGACATCGCCTGCGGCAAGCTGGTGCCGAACCGCGACGGGCTCGTGTTCAAGTACGGATCGCACAAGGCTACCTTTCTTCCCCAGGTATGGGAGCAGCTGCCCGAACCGAAAGCCTTCCTCGCCCACCTGAAGCAGAAGGCCGGGCTGCCGGCCGACTTCTGGCATCCGGAAGTGCTATTATACAGGTATCAGGTCAGCAAATACCGCGAGAGGATCGAAGCTGACAGGGAGTAGGCCATGGCTGACGAGCATGTTCCCGGCCGCTACTGGCACAGGCTGGAAGACGGTCGCATCCAGTGCGATATCTGCCCGCGCGACTGCCGGCTGCATGACGGCCAGCGCGGCCTGTGTTTCGTACGCAAATGCGAGAACGACCGGATTGTCCTGACCACCTACGGCCGCTCGTCCGGCTTCTGCGTGGACCCGATCGAAAAGAAACCGCTCAATCATTTCCACCCCGGCTCCAGCGTCTTCTCCTTCGGCACGGCCGGCTGCAATCTGGCATGCAAATTCTGCCAGAACTGGGACATCTCCAAATCGCGCGAATTCGACCGGCTGTGCGACGAGGCTTCTCCCGAGGCCATTGCCGCCAGGGCCGCCGAGCTTGGCTGCAAAAGCGTATCCTTCACCTATAACGATCCTGTCATATTCCTCGAATATGCGGTGGACACGGCCAGGGCCTGTCGCCGCCTTGACGTCAGGACGGTTGCCGTGACGGCGGGCTATATGCATGCCGACGCCAGAAAGGAGTTCTTCGCGCATATGGACGCCGCCAATGTCGACCTGAAGGCCTTCAGCGAGGATTTTTACCACCGGCTGTGCGCGGGTCATCTGCAACCGGTGCTGGAAACGCTCGAATACCTGCAGCACCGAACCGAAGTCTGGTACGAAAT
>JAJRVH010000056.1 GCA_021545625.1 Zetaproteobacteria bacterium | reverse complement strand
GCGCATTCTGGAAGTGGAAAGCTTCGATGCGGTGATCGTGTTCGTGCGCACCAAGACCGCGACCGAGGAACTGGCCGAGAAGCTGGAGGCACGCGGCTTCGCGGCCACGGCGCTGAACGGCGACATCACCCAGAAGCAGCGCGAGCATACGGTCAGTCGCCTGAAGAAGGGGCATATCGATATCCTTGTCGCAACCGACGTCGTGGCGCGCGGCCTGGATGTGGAACGCATCAGCCATGTGATCAATTACGATATTCCGCACGATACCGAGTCCTATGTGCACCGCATCGGCCGCACCGGTCGCGCCGGCCGCCAGGGCGATGCGATCCTGTTCGTATCGCCGCGCGAGAAGCGCATGCTGCATGCGATCGAAAAGGCGACGAAGAAGCGCATCGAGCCGTTCAGGATGCCGACGGCCGAGGTCATCAACGACCGGCGCATTGCCGACTTCAAGCAGCGGATCGCCGAAGCGATGGACTGCGACGAGGATCTGGAAACCTTCCGCGATATTATCGAGCAGTATTGCAGCGAGCATAATGTGCCGGCCAGCGAGGTGGCGGCCGTGCTGGCCCGCATGCTGCAGGGAGACAAGCCGCTGCTGGTCCGGGATGAGCCCCGGCCGGCGGGTCAGCGTGTCGACCGGAATCCGCGTTTCGACGCGCCCGAGGACAAGCGCCGCAGCATGCGCGACCGGGGCGCGGTGCCGGACAGGGACGACAAGGCCGCCGGCCTGCCGCGCCCGGCGCGGGGCATGCAGCGTTACCGGCTGGCGGTCGGGGAACGTCATGGCGCGAAGCCGGGCAATATCGTCGGCGCGATCGCCAACGAGATCGGGCTGGAGTCGGAGTTCATCGGCCACATCAATATCCGCGAGGATTACAGCACGGTCGATCTGCCGGACGGCATGCCGCCGGCCATTTTCGAGGCGATGCAGGCCGTTCGGGTATGCGGTCAGCGGCTGAATGCGGAGCTGCTGCAGCCGGCCGGCGAGCGTCCGGCCAGGCGCGGGAAAACGCAGGAGCGCCGCAAGGCGGGGCGTTCGCCACGCAAGGCGGACGGTGGCAGGCCGGGCGGCAAGCGTCCGCCCAAGCGCCGGATGCGATAAGGCTTTTTCGCCCGGAGAATTGTGAGAAGGCGCTCTAGCGGCGCCTTTTTTCGTGCCGTTTCGGAAAGCTTCTGCGCGGCCGGTGACGTCTCCTGCCGGAGGCAGCGGGCACCAGGCATGCGTCACCGCTGCCGATCAGCTCGGCCCGGCCCATGCGCCGGAGCGCCTCGCGCAACAGCGGCCAGTTGGCCGGATCGTGGTAGCGGAGGAATGCCTTGTGCAGGTCGCGCTGCTTCCTGCGCCGGGGCGTGAACACCGTTTCGGAGCGCCGGCGCACCCTTTTCAGCGGATTGCGTCCGGAATGGTACATTGTCGAGGCGGTGGCCATCGGCGACGGCAGGAAGGCCTGCACCTGGTCGGGACGGAAGCGGTTGGCCTTCAGCCACAGGGCCAGATGGAGCATGTCCTCGTCGGTCGTGCCGGGGTGGGCGGCAATGAAATAGGGGATCAGGTACTGCTTCTTGCCGGCCTTTTTCGAATAGAACTCGAACAGTTCCCTGAAACGTTCGAAGCTGCCCACGCCGGGTTTCATCATCTTCGACAGCGGTCCCTCCTCGGTATGTTCGGGCGCGATCTTCAGATAGCCGCCGACATGGTGGGTGACGAGTTCCTCGATATATTCGGGCGATTCGACGGCCAGGTCGTAGCGCAGGCCCGAGGCGATCAGGATCTTTTTGATGCCGCGCACGCTGCGCGCCCGGCGGTACAGCCGGATCAGCGGCGTGTGGTCGGTGTTCAGGTTTTTGCAGATGTCCGGGTAGACGCAGGACGGTTTGCGGCAGGCCGCCTCGATCTCTGCGGATTTGCAGGCCAGCCGGTACATGTTCGCGGTCGGGCCGCCGAGATCGGAGATCGTGCCGGTGAAGCCCGGCGTTTTGTCGCGGATCTGCTCGATCTCGCGAATGATCGAGTCCTCCGAGCGGTTCTGGATGATGCGCCCCTCATGCTCGGTGATCGAGCAGAAGGTGCAGCCGCCGAAGCAGCCGCGCATGATATTGACGCTGTGCTTGATCATGTCGTAGGCCGGAATGCGCGCCTTGCCGTAGGAGGCGTGCGGCACGCGCGAATAGGGGAGACCGAAGACGGCATCCATTTCGGCAGTGGAGAGCGGTATTACCGGTGGATTGAGCCAGACATCGCGGTTGCCATGGCGCTGCACGAGCGCGCGCGCATTGCCAGGGTTGGTTTCCAGGTGCATCAGCCGCGAGGCATGGGCGTAGAGCACCGGATCGTCCCGGACTTCCTCGAAGGATGGCAGCCGGATCACGGTATGCCCGCGCTCCAGAGCGCGGCTCATGATCCGTTGTGCCTCCTCGCCTGTGGGCCTGGTCTGGCAGGCATTTCCCGATTGCATCGCGTAAGGATCGGCATGCTTGATCAGCCGGCCGGGCGTATCGATGTCCCGCGAATCGATTTCGGCAAAGCCGTCCGGCACGCCGCTGCGCATGAAGGCCGTGCCGCGGATATCGGTCATTGCGCGGACGGATTCGCCGGCATCCAGTCGCCGGGCGATCTCGACGATCTGACGTTCGGCATTGCCGTAGACCAGCATGTCCGCCTTGGAGTCGGGCAGCACCGAGCGGCGCACCTTGTCCGACCAGTAGTCGTAGTGGGCAATGCGGCGCAGGCTGGCCTCGATGCTGCCGATGATCACCGGCACGCCCTTGAACGCCTCGCGGCAGCGCTGGGCGTAGACGGTGACGGCCCGGTCCGGCCGCCTGCCGGCCTCGCCGTCCGGCGTATAGGCATCGTCGGAGCGGATGCGGCGCTCGGACGTGTAATGGTTGACCATCGAATCCATGTTGCCGGCCGTGACGCCGAAGAACAGGCGCGGCCGGCCCAGCGCGCGGAAGGGATCGGCCGAGCGCCAGTCCGGTTGCGAGATGATGCCGACCCGGTAGCCCTGCGCTTCCAGCACGCGGCCGATGACGGCCATGCCGAAACTCGGATGATCGACATAGGCATCGCCGGTGACGATGACGATGTCGCACTGATCCCAGCCGAGCTGGGCCATTTCGCGGCGGCTCATCGGCAGCTGCGGCGCGGCCCGGACGCCTCGCGGCCGGTCGAGCAGGGAAGGGGGTGTCCGGCTCATGCGCCCGAGGCTATCACGAATACGCATGCATATCCTCCGCCGACAAACAAAAAAGGAGGCCCGACGGGCCTCCTTTTTGCGGAGATGAGGACAATCAGTTCTTCGACTTGTCCACGATCTTGTTGATCCACGGCATCATCGCACGCAGCTTTTCGCCGACCTTCTCGATCGGATGCTCGGCGTTCAGACGGCGGCAGGCGGTCATTGACGGGTAGTTGGTCGCGCCCTCGACGATGAACTGCTTGGCATATTCGCCGGTCTGGATGTTGCGCAGCGCCTCGCGCATGGCCTTGCGGGACTCCTCATTGATCACCTTCGGTCCGGTTACGTATTCGCCGTACTCGGCATTGTTCGAGATCGAGTAGTTCATATTGGCGATGCCGCCCTCGTACATCAGATCGACGATCAGCTTCAGCTCGTGCAGGCACTCGAAATAGGCCATCTCCGGCGCATAGCCTGCCTCGACCAGCGTCTCGAAGCCGGCTTTGACCAGCTCGACGGCGCCGCCGCAGAGCACGGCCTGTTCGCCGAACAGATCGGTTTCGGTCTCGTCCTTGAACGTCGTCTCGATGATGCCGGTGCGTCCGCCGCCGATCGCCGAGGCATAGGACAGCGCAATATTCTTGGCATCGCCGGTTGCGTCCTGATAGACCGCGATCAGATCGGGGATGCCGCCGCCCTTGACGAATTCGGAACGCACCGTATGGCCGGGGGCCTTGGGCGCGATCATGATCACGTTCAGGTCGGTGCGCGGGACGATCTGGTTGTAATGGATCGCAAAGCCGTGCGCGAAGGCCAGCGTCGCGCCCTGCTTCAGGTTCGGCTCCAGCTCCTTCCTGTACAGCTGCGACTGGAATTCGTCGGGGGTCAGCACCATGACCAGATCGGCCCCGGCCACCGCCTCGGCGACGGCGCTGACCTTCAGGCCGGCCGCTTCGGCCTTGGCCACGGATGCGGAGCCTTCGCGCAGGCCCACGGTTACATCGACGCCGGAATCCTTCAGGTTGTTGGCATGGGCATGTCCCTGCGAGCCATAACCGATGATGGCGACTTTCTTGGATTGGATGATCGACAGATCTGCGTCTTTGTCGTAATAGACATTCAGGGCCATGAGGCTACTCCTTGCTGTGTAATCGTTATATAAAGGGTGGCGCAGGATATATGGTTTGCGGACGGAATTCATCCCTTATTTGGTTGCCGGGGAAGGGTGTGCATTGCGTGCGCATAAAGCGTCTGTGAAAAGATGTTAACTTGTGATCCGGATCACGTTTGCACTACCATTGGCCGCCCACGATTCGCCGCGCGTCGCCCCGGGCGATGCTCCATTCTGGATTCACAAGGAGAGTTTCACGATGAAAAGCCGATTGAAAATTGCGCTTTCCGCTGCCGTGCTGATATCGCTGCAGCCGCTGGCCGCCGGCGCCGCCGGCTGGGGCAAGCCGGATGCTGTTCCTCAGGCTCTGCATCCGGTCAGCCCGCTGGTTGCCGACAAGCGCATCGATATGACCTATCCCTCGGTGGCCGGCGACTTTCTGGTATACAGCCGTTATGCCGGAGGCGGCAACTACAATATTGCGCGGGTATCGAAATACTCGCCGCTGGCCGGCGCGCGCGGCATTCAGCCGGTGGTCCGCGACGAGGCGATCCGCTTCGGCGTGGCTGTCGAGGACGGTTCGATCGGCTATGTCAGCAACCGTCTGGGACCGATCTCGGCCTGGATGTGGCAGGGGCACGGCGACGGGCATGTGGCGATCGCCAATATGGCCACTTTCAGCGGTGGCCTGATTCCGGAGCATCTGAATGCGTCGCGCGACGGCAGTGCCTGGTGCTTCGATTCGACGTTCGAGCACAACCGGCACAATCAGCTGCTTAACGAGTTTCCCAGACTCAGCCACAGGGAGCTGCACGGCCAGCAGTGGCGCATTTACGATTACGACAGCTTTCGCCACAAGCAGGGCTATGCGAAGACCCGGGAAGGAAAGAAGAACAAGTTCAATCCGCCCGTGCTGTTTATCTTCGATCGCCACTCCAGCCAGCTGGTCATGATCAACAACGCCTTTGACGGCGCGCTTTCTCCCGACGGGCGCCGCATCGCCTTCGTGCGCGAAACCGACGGCAACTACGATATCTGGATGCAGGACGTCGCCGGCGGCGAACTGATCCAGCTGACCAGCAGTCCCTATGGCGATTTCGAGCCCGCCTGGAATGCCGACGGCAGCAAGTTGCTGTTCGTCTCCAACCGCGACAGCGAGGGTGAGGTGCGGCGCACGTCGATCTATATGATGGACCTGAATACGAACCGCATCGAGCGCCTGACCAATGCTCCGAAAGCCACCGACGGCGGCCCGGCCTGGATGGATGAGCACACGGTGGTCTTCCATTCCAACCGCGACCCGAAGAAGCCGCAGGCAGCCACCGTGTCGGGCTGGAACCTGTGGCAGCTGAAACTGAACTGATCCGGATGACAAAGGAGATTTTTTCATGATGAAACGCATATGGGCGATCGGCATGGCCCTGGCGCTGTGCACAACGCCCGCGCTGGCCGGCGCCGAAGGCTTTCTGGACTGGCTGAACAGTCATAAACCTGCATCCGCGACGCAGGGTAGGATGGCCGAGCCTGCCGATTCGGCCCGGCTGCTGACGCTGGAACCGGGCGAGACGGAGATGTATCCGAAGGTGTCTCCGGACGGAAAATTCCTGCTGGTGATTTCGGGCAAGCACAGGAATCTGGCTGTGACCCGGCGTTTGCTGGAGAACGGCGACCCGATCAATGTCGTGTCCGATGACAACCGGGCGCTGGACTCGGTATTCTGGTCGGGCAGCGACCGCGTCAGCTTCCTGTCCGGGCGGGCCGGTGGTCTCGGGCTGTGGGACAAGGCTGCCGACGGGCAGGGCGTGCTGCACCGGTTGCTGCGCCTGAACGGCGAGCTGTTGCAGCCGGCTTTGTTGCCCGACGGCAGCATGATTGCGGTGCGGCTGTTTGCCGCCAGTGGCAGACAGGGAAGCGGCACCGCCGGCCATCGCGATGCCTTCGTGAACTGGAGCTTTGATCATGCTCAGCCGCATATCGTTCGTATCAGCCGGGATGGCGTCGAAACGGATCTCAGCGTTGGCGTCAATCCGGCACTGTCGCCGGATGGCGGCAGGGTGGTTTTCTCGATGCCGGCCGGGCGCAGCATGCATCTGTTCCTGATGCGCACGGACGGTTCGGATCTGATGCAGCTGACCGATGAGCGTTCCATCGATGTGCAGCCGGCCTGGAGCCCGGACGGCAAGTGGATCGTGTTTACCTCGAACCGTGGCAATGCCGATATGCGTCATCCCGGCAAGAGCAACTGGGATGTCTGGGCCATCGATGTCCGGGGCCAGAACCTGTCGCGCCTGACGCTGGACAAGGCGCGCGACGGAGCGCCGAGCGTGGCCGCGAACGGACGCGTGTATTTCCATTCGGATCGCAAGATCGGCAAGGAGGAAAGGGCGCGCCATCAGGTGAAGGGGAGCACGGGTGGCTTCCATATCTGGAGTGTGGCGCTGCCGGCAGGAAAATAAGCGGCCCCCGTGCATCAGGGGCAGCCGGACCGGAGTCCGGCTGCCCTTTTTACTGGCGCGTGGCTGCGAGGATGGCCCGCAGCGGAGCCGGATGGCCTTCGACGGTTCTGGACGGATCGTCCGCATCGAGATAATCGGCCAGCGATTCGAAGCGCATCCATGAGGTCGAACGCTGTTCCCGTACACTGGTCGGTCCGCAGTGGATCAGGCGGATATCGCCGAAGCCGCAACGCCCGAGCCAGACTCGGAGCATGTCCACGGACGGAATGAACCAGACATTGCGCATCTTCGCATAGCGGCCCGGCGGCAGCAGGCAGGCGCGTTCGTCTCCCTCGACGACCAGCGTTTCGAGAATCAGCTCGCCGCCATCGCGCAGCAGGGAGCGTAACTGCAGCAGATGGTCGAGCGGTGAGCGGCGATGATACAGGATGCCCATCGAGAAGACGCTGTCGAAGGGCAGCCTGGGCATCTCGTCGATGCTGACCGGCCAGTGCTGCACCTGTGCGTCGCGGATGTAGCGCTGCACGGCCTGAAACTGCATCGCGAACAGGATGGTCGGATCGATGCCGATCACGAGCTCCGCGCCGGCGCCACGCATGCGCCAGCAGTGGTAGCCCGAGCCACAGCCGACATCGAGCACGCGGCGGCCATGCAGCGGTGCAATATCGTGCTGCAGGCGCCGCCATTTCCAGTCCGAGCGCCATTCGGTATCGATATGGATGCCGAAGAACTCGAACGGTCCCTTGCGCCACGGATGCAGCTCGCCGAGCGCGGCCAGCAGCGTTGCCCGCTGTTCTTCGTCGAGATCTCCGGGCCGGCCGATGCGCAGGCAATCGCGGTCCGTATCGTATATCGCATTCCGAACATCGGGCATGCTTTGCAGCGCCCGTTGCCAGCGTTCGAAATCGCCATGGCGGGCGGCCCTGCGCCAGGCATCTTCGACGATCCCGGCCAGAGGGAGGATTCTTTCGTCGGGCAGCCAGTTCCGTAGCATGTCATCCAGTTGCTGCCGGTCGAAGTACGTCATCAGGCGAAGGCGACCAGCGAGGCGAAATTGAAGCACTGGAACCAGGTATGCGAGGCGGAAAAGCCCGCCTCGCGCAGCCGGCAGTGGTGGATATCGACCGTTTCCGGCAGCAGTATGTTTTCCAGCGCATTGCGCTTGCGGCTGATCTCCATGTCCGAATAGCCGTGCGCGCGCTTGAATGCCTCGTGCAGCGCGATCTGGCGCTGTTGCTCGGCGGCATCGGCAAAGGCGATCTTTTCGGACAGAATCAGGATATCGCCCGGTTGCAATGATTGACGGATGGCGTTCAGCAGGGCGGGGCGCCGCTCCGGAGCGATGAATTGCAGCACGAAGTTCAGCACGACCACCGATGCGTCGCGCAGTTCTGTCTCCAGGATATCCTCGCAGCGGATGTCCACCTTCTCGCCGGCCAGCCGTTGCCGGCAACGCCGGACCATGGCCGGCGAGTTGTCCACGCCGATGATGCTGCAGTGGCGGCCGGCCGCGCCTTTCGCCAGCGCCATCGTCGAGGCGCCCAGCGAGCAGCCCAGATCGTACAGGCGGCTGTGCGGCCTGGCATGCTGGTGGGCGAGCAGCTCGATCATCTGCAGGGTCAGTCCGTAGCCGGGCACGGAGCGTTCGATCATGTCGGCGAACACGCGCGCGACGGCATCGTCGAAGCAGAAGCCGTCTGGGTGGATGTCTGAGGTGTAGATCGAGTCCCGGTCCATGCCCGAAATATGAATCGTTTCCGTTACTTGTCCACGCCAGCGTCATTCATGCCGCTGTCTGCGGGCCCGCGCAGCAGGCGCGCGATATCGCTGCGCGACAGCATGCCGCACAGGCGATGCTCGTCGTTCAGGATCGGTATATGGCCGATATGCCGTTCGCTGAAGATCGCCACGGCTTCACTGAGCGGGGCGTTTTCGGGGAGCGTGATCACGTCCTTGCTCATCAGCTGGCCGACCACCTCGGCCTTGCTGGAGCTGATACCCGGAGTCGGTGCAATCAGGGTCTGCAGGCGCTGTTCGAGCGTGTCGTCCGGGAATTCGGCGGCGGCCCGTCTGAAGTCCCCGAGCGTGATGATGCCGATCATGCGGCGCGCGCGATTGATCACGGGCAGGCTTTTGATGTGGTGTTGCTGCATCAGTCTCCATGCGTCCTGAAGATGATCGCCGAACTCGACGGCCACCACCTGGCGGCTCATGACATCCCTGCACGGCCGGTCCTTGAGCAGGCGCCGGTGGGCCTGCGCCGTGGCGCGGGCGTAGATATCCTGCAGATCCCCGATCGTGACATCGATATAGGTGTCGATCTGCTGCAGGGCATGGACAAGGTCGGTTTCGGAGAACGGCATGCCGCCCGGCAGTTCCTCGGCGTCCTCGTCTATGATCTCCGGCATGAAGGGCCTGCGTCGTTTCTGGCGCAGTGCGATCAGGCGTCGCGTCAGCCAGACGGAGACGCCGAGAATCAGCACGTTCAGAGCGACCGGTATCAGGACATAGAGATAGCCCAGTGCGTGGATCTGGTCGCCGCCGACGACCGCCACCAGGGCCGCTGCGCCGCCGGGCGGGTGCAGGCAGTTGAGCTGATGCATCGCAAAGATGGCCAGGCCGACGGCCAGTCCTGCTGCGATAAAGGGATCGGTCACCCAGTGGGCGCAGCTGACGCCGACCACGGCCGAGATCAGATGGCCGCCGACAAAGGACCACGGTCGGGTCAGCGGGCTGTGCGGCGCGGCATACAGCAGTACGGCCGCCGCCCCCATCGAGGCGACGATATAGGGCAGCTCGGCGCCGCCGACAAGATGGTGGCTGATCCACGCGACCAGTGCGATGCCGATCACGGCCCCGAGCGAGGAAAGGGCCATTTCCTCCTGCGACTGGCGGGAGGTGAGGGCGCCGGCGATCTTCCCGATAAGATGCATGCCCGATACTCTTTACCGGTTGCGCCGGCGAGTAAAGCGGAGCGAATCGAAAAGGGCCGCTCGTCGAGCGGCCCGGATCATGGTGTACAAAGGGGTTGAAGGAACAGGCCCTAGCGGGGCAGTACGCTTTCGCCCGTCAGGTACTCGTCCACCGCGCGGGCGCACTGGCGGCCTTCGCGGATGGCCCAGACGACCAGCGACTGGCCGCGGCGGGCATCGCCGGCCGCGAACACCTTGTCGAGGCTGGTGCGGTAGTCGTCGGTGTTGGCCGAGACATTGCCGCGCCCGTCCTTGTCCACGCCCAGTTCTTCGAGCATGCCTTCGTGAACCGGGTGGACGAAGCCCATGGCCAGCGTCACCAGATCGGCCGGCAGCGTAAACTCGCTGCCTTCGATTTCATGCATCTTCCATTGTCCGTTTTCCTGTTGCCAGTCCACGCGCACGCACTCGATCGCCTTGACGTTTCCGTTTTCATCGCCGATGAAGCGCTTGGTCGAAACGCACCACTGGCGTTCGCAGCCTTCTTCCTGCGAGGTGGAGGTGCGCAGCTTGTTCGGCCATTCCGGCCAGGTGACGAGTTTGTCCGGATGTTCGGGCGGTCTGGGCAGGATTTCCAGCTGCGTCACCGAGCGGGCGCCATGCCGGTTGGATGTGCCGATGCAGTCGCTGCCGGTATCGCCGCCGCCGATCACGACGACATGCTTGTCCTTGGCCGAGATGAATTCATCTTCGGGGATGTCGTCGCCGAGCACGCGCCTGGTGGTGATGGTCAGGAACTCCATCGCGAAATGGATGCCGTTCAGATCGCGTCCCGGCACATCCAGATCGCGCGGTTTTTCGGAACCGGCGGCCAGCACGACCGCGTCGAATTCCTCCACCAGCTGGCTGGCCGGGATATTGCCACCGATATGCGAGTTGACACGGAACTCCACACCCTCGGCGCGCATCTGGGCCATGCGCCGGTCGATCACGCTCTTGTCGAACTTGAAGTTCGGAATACCGTAGCGCATCAGGCCGCCGATGCGATCGTTCTTCTCGAATACGATGACCTCGTGGCCGACGCGGGCCAGCTGCTGGGCGCAGGCAAGGCCGGCCGGTCCGGAACCGACAATGGCCACGCGCTTGCCGGTTTTCTCGGCCGCGATCTGCGGCGTGATCCAGCCTTCCTGCCAGCCTTTCTCGACAATCGCCAGCTCGATGTTCTTGATCGTTACCGCATCGCTGATCAGGTTGACCGTGCAGGCCTCCTCGCAGGGCGCCGGACAGATGCGACCGGTGAATTCCGGAAAGTTGTTTGTCGAGTGCAGGATATCCAGCGCTTCGCGCCACTGGCCGCGATATACCGCATCATTCCAGTCCGGGATGATGTTGTTGATCGGGCAGCCGTTATGGCAGAAGGGAATGCCGCAATCCATGCAGCGCGCGCCCTGGGTGGCCATGTCCTTTGGCAATTCGACGAATTCGTTGAAGTGCGCAATACGCTCGGCGACCGGTGCATATTT
>JAJRVH010000055.1 GCA_021545625.1 Zetaproteobacteria bacterium | reverse complement strand
CATGCCCGGTTTGTCGCGGAAGGACGCAATATCGAGTTCGATGCGGCTCCGGTCCATGATTCGCAGGGCAACTGGGTGGCCGTGGCGGTGTCCTGGAACGATGTGACCGAGCGTGCCCGGCTGGCCGATGGTTTTGAAAACAATATCGGGGCCGTGGTGCAGGAGATCAGGGTTTTTGCCGAACAGATGCAGCAGGCATCCGAGCAGCTTTCGGCCAATGCCCAGCAGTCGGCGGTGCAGGCGGAGAGCGTGTCCGGCTCATCCGAGGAGGCGAGCCACAATGTGATGACGGTGGCATCGGCGGCTGAGGAGCTGAGTGCTTCCATTGCCGAAATTGAGCGTCAGGTGAAGGAGGCGGTGCAGATTTCGCGTCAGGCCGTCGAGGAGGCGGAACGCACCAATGAAACGGTTTCCGGCCTCGCCATCTCATCGGAGCAGATTGGTGAGGTGGTGCGGGTGATTACCGATATCGCCGAACAGACCAATCTTCTGGCCCTGAATGCCAGTATTGAAGCGGCCCGGGCCGGCGAGGCCGGTCGCGGTTTCGCCGTCGTGGCTGGCGAAGTCAAGGAGCTGGCTAACCAGACGACCAGGGCGACGGAGCAGATTGCGGAACAGATCCGCGCCATTCAGGACCAGAGCAATGGCGCTGCCGACGCGATCACGCATATCGGCAAGGTTATCCAGCGCATGAACGAGATCAATCAGGCCGTGGCCGTGGCTACCGAGGAGCAGAACGAGGCAACACGCGAGATTGCCCGCAGCGTTCAGTACGCCAGCGATGCGACGAAGCGTGCCAGCAGCGAGATCGCCGGCGTCACGCAGTCCGCCGAGGAGACGGGCAAGGCGGCCGTCGAGGTGCTGAAGGTGTCCAGCGGTCTGTCCGAGCGCGGTGATGACCTGTCCCGGAGGGTGCGCGATTTTTTGGACGGATTGCGCGGCTAGATGGTGAGCAGGCCGCGCAGAAAGAACGCGTTGCAGCGTTCCGTATACATGCGGATGATGTCTGTACGACGGAAGTGGTTCGCGTCGGCGGGCGGGATGTGAAGCGCGAGGCTCCCGCAGAGGCGTCTGTCGAGACATCCGGCCCGGAGGTTTCCGTATCTCCGGTGGGCGCTGCGGCAGCGAATGGGCTGAACAGCGGCCGCAGCCGCCGCGAATGGCTGATGCTGGGCGAGCGGATCTTTTCGCATCCGCGTTACGCGCTGCTTGTCGTGGCAGCGCTGGCATTGTGCACGTTCGGGCGTGATCCGTGGGTGCTGGTTCCGCTGACGCTCTTCTTTACGCTTGAATGGGTATTACGTTTCTGGCTGCAGAAAGCCGGTGGCTGGAAGAGTCGTCCGGAGATGCTTTTTCTGCTACCGGACGGTATTGCCACGCTCAGTCTGTTCTTCGCCCTGATGATGCCGGGTTCACTGCTTTCACAAGGGGTTTATCTGCGCCTGGCGCGTCTGCTGAGGGGGTTGTATCTGCTCCGGATGCTGCGCATTTTCAGTTTTCTGACCCATGAGACCTTCGTTTATTCCCTGCCATTTGCATTGCTGACGCTCGGCGTGGCAGCCGTCGGGCTGGCGGTCGACAGCATTGCTGTCTATGCCGGCATTCTGTTGTTGCTGGAGCTGTTCTGCCGTACCCTGTCTCTGGGCAGGGTCTTGCCCGACGGCACTCGCAAAAAAGCCGAGCGTCTGTTTTTGCCGCTGGATGCGCTGGCATCGCTGGCTGTCATGGGAGTGGTTCCCGGTCTGCCAGACTGGCTGGTGATGCTGCGTCTGTTACGTTTTTTCGTCATGCTCAATCCGCTTGCCAATATCGGCAAGGCATTGCAGAGCGTGATGAAGATGCCCGAGGTTCGTAGCGAAAGCGGCATGTTGCTCGGCATGCTGGCTGCTTTGTTGCTGATCGGCTCGCTGTCCATCGTTTATCTGTATCCGGGCATGGATATCAACGAGGATGGTGCCGTTGATGTCGCGGACTATACACCCTTCCAGATTATCCTGTATGTGTTCCGGCTGATCATGGATCCGGGGGCGGCACCGCCCGAAGCCTATTCGCCGTGGCTGGTGGGCTTGACGGTGTTTCTGGTACTGGCGGGCGTATTTTTCTTCGCGCTGGTCGTCGGGCTGGGCGCCAATGTGATGCACTATCTGTTGCGCGAACTGAGCAACAGTCCGTTGTCAGCCCGGGAGGTGTTGCTGTTCGTTGGCGACAGCGAGCAGGCCGTGCCGATTCTGACGCGGCTGGACCGGATATGCGCACGCATGCGTCGGTCCTTTGCATCGATATGGTTGTTTTTCGGCGATGTGCCCGTCGAGGCGCGCGGCATCGGCGGCTGGCTGGCGGTGCGTCAGGCCCGTTCCGGCGACCGGGGGCTGATCGACCGCTTTCGCCTCGATGGTATTCGTCAGGTGTTTTTCTTTCACCGGGGTGAAAGGGGACTGCGTCAGCAGGATGTAGTGGATATGCACCATGTCAAACGTGATCTCGATGCGGACGGCATGGTTGTGGCCGATGCCCCGCTGCCCGGACAGCTGGGTGACTTTTACCGGGACGCGCTGCAGATGCCCGTACAGGACTCTTCGTCGATTACGGCGCGCATGCTCTACCAGATGCATCATTGTGCCTGGATGCCGGAACTCGGCACCCGGCTGCTGGATGCGGTGCCCGGCGAAACGGGGATGTTTTCCGCTCCCTGGTCTTTCAGCGTTTGCGGCCACGGTATTCAGGCCGTGATCCGGCATGACGGACATGAAGCCCTGCTGGAGGACTGGCTGACTCGCAATTTCGAGGCGGGCATCAATCTGCTGGCGGGCATGAATGATGAAAAGACGGTGTTATTTTCCGACCTGATACGCCTGAACGGTGAAATACACTTCACCGATGTGGTTGGTATCGGCAGCCATGCCGGACAGTGGCCCGGCCTGATGGCTGAGCACATGGAAGGTCGTGTTGATGCCGTTCCTGACAATCCTATGAAGGCATTCAGCTGGCCTGAAACATGGGATCTGAACATGATCTTTCTGGGCTGGCACGAGGGATTGCCGTCAATGCTGGCCGAGATGGCGCTGAAACATCACAAGATTGGTCTGCATGTGTTCAATACGGCGGACGAGACACAACTCAGCCGGCAGTTGCGTCTGCTCCGAAGGGTCGAACAACAGGCCGGCGATTGTGAGTTAAACGTGTCGGTGCATGCGTGGGACGGCATGGACACCGGCATGATCGAGGCCCAGCTGCGCGGCTGCAAGGTGATCATGCTTTACCCCGGGGAGCAGCCGTCCGGCGGAGAGGATTCGCTGCTCGAGCTCTGGTTTCATCAGGTGGCAGGACTGCTCGCCGGCCGCAAGGCCCGGGCCCGCTGGTGGACGCCGCCGAAGCTCATGGTTCTGCCGCGTTGCGGCGACTATGTGCCGGATTTTATCCGGGCGTCGGAAACCTATGCGGATATCGAGACCCATGTCGGTTCGCCCGATGCCTTCCATGATGTATTCATGGCCAGGCGACTGCTCAACGAGGCTTGCCGTCATTTCGATGCCGATGGCAGCCGCAGCAACGACCGGGTTTTTCGTTTCATGGATGTGATGCTGAGCGACGAGGTGTTGGTGCAGGGAGTGAATGTCTCGCGTTTGCTGGACGATGACGCAGGTGCTGTCGACTGGACTTCAGTGTACAGGGAATCGCTGCGGCGAGGCTGGTTGCCGATGGCTTATCTGATGCCGGCCAGAGACAGCGGGGGCATATACGCGAGGCTTGAGCGGTTGTTCCCGCAGCAGCAGAACAGCCTGTCGAATTGCCTGAACCTTCTGGCCGGTGCGCCGCTCCGGGAAATGGATGACCCGGAACGCAGCGAGGAATGGCTGTTTTGTCGCAGGGGGGTTCTGAATGCCCTGCTGGAAACCGAAGCTGAAACCGAAGCTGAAACCGAAGCTGAAACCGAAGCTGAAACCGAAGCTGAAACCGAAGCTGAAACCGAAGCTGAAACCGAAGCTGAAACCGAAGCTGAAACCGAAGCTGAAACCGAAGCTG
>JAJRVH010000054.1 GCA_021545625.1 Zetaproteobacteria bacterium | reverse complement strand
CGGCATAGGATGGCGCATCTTACCCGGCCAAGGTGCGAACTCAAGCGCAAACTACGGACAGACCCCGCATGCCGGAAGCCGTCATCCCCGATCCTCCCCCGCCTTCAGATACGGCAGCACCGCGGCGGGAACCAGCTCGGAAACATCGCCGCCCATGCCGGATATTTCGCGGATAAAGCGCGACGAGACAAAGGTATAGTCTTCGCGAGCCATGACGAAGGCCGTTTCGATCTTCTCGTCCAGCCTTCGGTTCATCGTGGCCATCTGGAATTCATATTCGAAGTCCGATGCCGCCCGCAGCCCGCGCAGGATCGCGTGCGCCCGCTGTTCATGGGCCAGGTCGACCAGCAGGCCGGTAAAGGCCACGGCTGTCACCGCCGGCTCATCGGCAAAGGTTTCGCGCACCATCTGCAGGCGGCGATCCAGTCCGAACATCGGCCGCTTGTTCGGATTGGCCGCCACGCCGACCACGACATGGTCGAACAGCTTCAGACCGCGCATCACCACGTCGACATGGCCGAGCGTGATCGGATCGAATGTTCCGGGATAGATGGCTGTGCGTTTCATCCTTGCTCCTGTGGGCTTCAGGCCGGACCATAACGCCGCAGGCAGCAGCCAGTCCAGCCCCCACTCTAAAAGGCCTGCCCGGCGCCGATATAGAAACGCCAGCGATGCGTGGCCAGCCCGTAGGCCGCATCGGCACGCAACGTACCGTTCACCAGCCAGCGCAGGGTCCAGCGCACGCCGCCACCGGCGCCGGCATAGAAGCGCCTGCCTCCCGCTTCCGGAAGCAGCCATGACATATCGCTGAAGGCCGCCAGCTGCACATTCGCATCCGGAAACAGCAGATAACGCCCCTCGACACTGCCCAGCACATAGGCCCGCCCCTGCACCTCGCCCGGCAGATAGCCGCGTACGCCGCTGCGGTTGCCGAGATCGAACAGTCCGTCCCGCAATACATCGCCGAAGGCATGGCCGGCCGCCAGCCGCAGGTTCAGCGTATTCTGGTCATCAACCGGCATATAGGTTCTGAACGATGCACTCTGGCGGTATACATTCAGCGTCGATCCGAAAGCGCGGGACGTGACCGACAGCGCATAATCAAAGGCCGAGCCCGTAAACCAGACGATCCGGTCATCCACCTGCCGGTAGCTCGTGCCGAACAGCAGGGAACGCTTGCGGCTGGCCAGCACATCCGCCTGAGGGGTGCCGCTGAATAGCTGGAAACTGCTGTTACTGGCTGCCATCCCTCCGCTCACCGACCAGCCCTCGCCCGGCACCGGTCCCAGCGCACAGTTCAGCACCAGCGACGTGCTGCGGTTGTCCTGCAGATACTGGGCGGCCAGCGCGCCGTTCCGGTAGGCGTCGAATACGGATCTTCCCCAGTGTCCGGCGAATGACAGGCTCAGCTTCGAATCCGCGATGCGCCGCCAGTCATATCCGATGTCGTAGGAGGAGCCATTGGCTGCCGTGAAGTTCCTGCCGGTATCCTCGCGATAGGCCACGCGAAGATGATGATTCAGTCCCCACAGATTGTATTCATCCAGCGTCAGGCCGGCCGAGGACGCGCCGCTGTCGCTGCGGCTCGCCTGGGGAAGCAGCCACAGCGACCAGCGCTCGTTCACCGACACATGCACGACGCCGGCCGCGTCGGGCGGCGTAATATGTGCCTCCGAAAAGAGCCCCGTGTTTCTCAGCCAGCGCTCGCCCGTTGTGGCCATCCCCTGTCGCCATGTATCGCCGACCCGGAACGGCAGCTGGCGCAGCACGGTTCTTTCCCGGGTCCGCTCCAGGCCGCTGACGCTGATTGCCGTCACCAGCTCCGCTGCCTGCAAGGCGCCGCCATACAGCAGACAGTATAATAAAAGAAAGCGCCTCAGGGCCGCCACGGTCCACTCTCGCTGATAATGGCGGTAATATGGGACCAGGGCGTCACATCGAAAGCCGGATTACTGGCCGCAACGCCGTCGGCCGCCACCCGGATCCGTCGCATATGCCCGTCGCCATCGATACCGTCCATGAACAACACCTCTTCGTCATCCCTTTCCTCGATCGGAATATCCGCTCCCCGCCGGCATCCCGCATCGAAGGTCGAGGACGGTGCCGCCACATACAGCGGCACGCCATGCTCGCGGGCAGCCAGCGACAGGGCATAGGTGCCGATCTTGTTGGCCACATCGCCGTTGGCGGCAATCCTGTCCGCACCCACGACAATCGCATCCACCTGGCCCATAGCCATCATCCAGGCCGCCGCGGCATCGGCCTGGATGCGGCATTCGATGCCCTGCTGATGCAGCTCCCATGCCGTCAGCCTGGCGCCCTGCAGCCGCGGCCGCGTTTCATCCACCCTCACAAGAGGGGATTCGCCGGCGGCGGCCAGCTGATAGATGCCGGCCGTGGCCGTCCCCCAGTCGACGGCCGCCAGCCACCCGGCATTGCAATGGGTCAGAATGCGCCGCTCCCCCACGGCCAGACACTCGGCCAGATGCAACCCCATGCGCCGGTTGGCGTCCGCTTCGGCATCGGCATAGGCGACGGCCCTGTCGATCATATCCTGCGCCGATGGCTCCCCGGCCGCGCAGCGCTCCATCACGGAGCAGGCATCGAAAAGATTGACGGCCGTCGGCCGTGTGGCACGAAAGCGGGGCAGCCAGTGGTCGAAGAAACGCGCCCGTTTCTCCCGCCAGGCCAGCGCCAGACCGAAGGCAGCCGCCGCGCCAATGCTCGGCGCCCCCCTGATCTGCATCTGCTCGATGGCCAGCGCAAGCTGCTCGGGGTCGGCGCTCAGTCGCTGCTCGAAACGATGTGGCAACAGGCGCTGTTCGATCCATTGCACGGCGCCATCCCCGCCACCATGCCAGTTTACGGCCCGGTAGGCCTTGCCGCCGACCAGCATGTCAGCCGCGCAGCTTTTTCAGGACACCGTCCAGCTCGGCCGGGCGCGTATAGCGGATACGCAGCTCTCCCGAGCCGTCCTTCTTGCAATTGACCTCAACCGGAAGGCCGAGCTTGCGCGTCAGTTCGTCCTGAAGCGCCTGTACATCCGCGTCCTTCTGCACCTTCGCCGCCGCCCCGGCCGGCCCTCTGGCAAGCTTTTTCGCCTCTTTTTCCATCTGCCTCGCCGACCAGCCATCCGCGATACACTGGCGCGCCAGACGCAGCGCCAGGCTCGCCTCCAAACCCACCAGCGGACGCGCCTGACCCATGCTAAGCTCCCGATTTTCAATCATTTTCTGTATTTCCTCGGGAAGCTGCAACAACCGGATAAGATTGCTGACCTGCACGCGCGACACACCGATCTTCTCGGCCACCTGCTGTTGCGTGCAGCCGAACTCCAGCATCATCAGCTGATAGGCTCTCGCCGACTCGATGGCGGTCAGGTCGTCGCGCTGCTCGTTTTCAATAATCGCCAGCTCCAGGGCCTGCATATCGTCGACATCGCGAACGACGGCCGGTATTTCGCTCAGCCCGGCGGCCTGCGAGGCGCGCCAGCGCCTCTCGCCAGCAATCAGCTCGTACCCGTCGCCGCGCGGCCGAACCAGGATTGGCATCAGCACGCCCTCGCGCCGGATCGATTCGGTCAGCGTCTGCAATTCGTCGTCGGCAAAGCGCGTGCGCGGCTGATAGGTGTTCGGCCTGATTCTGGAGATCGCGATCTGTGTTGCCTGGTTCAGCACTTCCTGCGTCGGCTTGTCGGCCAGCAGGGCCTCAAGCCCCCGGCCCAGCCCTCTCTTCCTTGTCTTTGCTGTCATCCTTCCCTTCCTTGCGCGGCAGCAAGCGCCGCATTGCGTTGCATCAGTTCCTGAGCCACGGCCAGATAGGCCTGCGCACCGGTTGACCGGACATCGTGATACATCACAGGCACGCCGAAGCTCGGCGCTTCCGAAAGGCGCACGTTGCGGGGAATCACCTGCTGATAGACCTGCGCCCCGAAGTATTCGCGCACGTCCTCCTCGACCTGCACCGCCAGATTATTGCGGCGATCCACCATCGTCAGCAGAATGCCGTCCATTTCCAGATCGCTGTTCAGGCTTCTGCGTATCCTGCGTATCGTGTCCATCAGCTGCGTCAGACCCTCCATTGCATAGAACTCGGTCTGCAGCGTGATCATCACCCGGTCGGAAGCGGTCAGCGCATTGATGGTCAGAAGGTTCAGCGCCGGCGGACAATCCATCAACACGTAATCGAAGCCCTGCCCGTCATAGCCGGAAAAGGCCCGCGCCAGCCGCCGCTCGCGCTCGGGCTCGTTGACCAGCTCCACCTCCGCACCCGCCAGATCCATGCTGGCCGGCAACAGGAACAGGCCCTGATTGTCGGTGGATAATATCGCCTCTGCGAGGCCGCTGTCCTGCATCAGAACATCATAGGTGCCCCGCTCCACCGCGGCCTTGTCGACGCCGAGTCCGGATGTCGTGTTCCCCTGCGGATCGAGATCAATCAGCAACACGCGCTTGTCCAGCGCCGCAAGCGATGCGGCCAGATTGATACTGGTCGTCGTCTTTCCAACCCCGCCCTTCTGGTTGGCAATGGCAATCACTGGCCCCAATGCGCTATGTTTCACGTGAAACCTCCACCCCAATGTCAGCCATAACGATAGCAGCGAACAAGCTGTCCGTCCGCATTTTCACTTCCCGATGGTATACGCGTTTCACCATCCAGTCGCCAGCCATTGATATCCGCCGGCATCGCACTGGATGGAACCGGCAACACCGCCACACCCCCATCCACCATATGCGGCGCACACATTCGCAACAACGCTCCCTCCTCGGTCACCGCCCGGGCCACACAAATATCGACCCGCAGACTGTCGAGCGCCCGGATATCGGCATCGATGGCCTCCGCATCCAGCCCAAGTGTGCGGATCAGATGGCGAAGAAATTCCGTGCGCTTCTTTCGCCGTTCGACCAGCACGCCATGCAAACCCCTACAGGCCATCAGCAGCGGAATACCGGGCACCCCCATGCCCGAACCGATATCGAGCAGACGCCCCGCCTCCGGCATGAAGGAAGCCAGCGCCAGCGATGGCTCGATAAAGCGCCGCCTGAAGACCGCCGGGTCCGATACCGATGTCAGGTTCAGGGCCCGGCGAAACTTCATCACCTCGTCCACGTATGCCGAACAGTCAACGGTCATATTGCCTCATGTGCATCATCAGCGCCGTCAGCGCCGCCGGCGTGACGCCGGTCAGACGCGCGGCCTGGCCCAGTGTGGCCGGACGCGCCGCAGCCAATCGCTGACACGCCTCATGACTCAACCCTCTGACCTGCGAGAAGTCAAAATCACCCGGAATCCGGAACCCTTCAAGCTCCCGGAAACGCGCCACCTCCAGATGCTGCTTTTCAAGATATCCGTCGTAATGGATCATGGCCCGCAGGCTGTGACGATCCCGCGCGCACAACCCCTCCCCTCCGTGCAACAGGGACATCGCCCGATCCATATCCACATCGCTGCGATGACAATACGCGGTAAACCCCATACCCTGACCCGGCAATGGAAGATCCAGCGCATGCAGGCGGTCGCGCCATGCAAGACCGCTGCCGACCGTCATCTGCCGCGCCTCGTTCATCAGACTCTGCAGGCGCTCGCGCCGCTCCAGCGCGGCCACCTTGCGATCCTCCCGGTACAAGCCGAGCCGGATCGCCGTTTCCCCAAGGCGGAGATCGGCATTGTCCTCCCTCAGCAACAGCCGGAACTCGGCCCTGGAGGTAAACATCCGATATGGCTCCATCACTCCCTTGGTCACAAGGTCGTCCGCCATAACACCCAGATAGGCCTCGGCCCGGTCCGGCACCCACGATTCGATATCGAGCGCCAGCGCCGCGGCATTGATCCCAGCCAGAAGCCCCTGCGCCGCAGCCTCCTCATAGCCGGTCGTGCCGTTGATCTGACCGGCATGAAACAGGCCTTCCACCCTCTTGCATTCCATTGTCGCCTTCAGTTCGGTCGGATCGACATAATCGTATTCGATCGCATACCCCGGGCGAATAATCAGCGCCTGTTCGAGACCGGGAATGGAACGGACAAAACGCCATTGCACATCGATCGGCAGCGAGGTCGAGATACCGTTCGGGTAGACCTCAGCATGATCCCGGCCTTCCGGCTCGAGGAAGATCTGGTGCGAATCCTTGCCGGAAAAACGCACGACCTTGTCTTCAATGCTCGGACAATAGCGCGGGCCCGTGCTGTCGATCTTCCCCGAATACATCGGCGAGCGATCCAGATTCTCGCGAATGATATCGTGCGTTTCCGCCGTCGTACGGGTAATCGCGCAGGCCAGCTGCCCTTCGATCACGCTTTCGTGAAGCATGGAAAAAGGCAAAACATCCATCTCCCCCGGCTGCGTCTCCAACGCATCCCAGCGGATCGTGCGCCGGTCCAGCCGCGGCGGCGTCCCCGTCTTCAGGCGCCCCAGCCTGAGTTCCCTGCGATACAGCTCGTCGGTCAGCCCGCTCACCGGCGCGTCTCCCGTTCGACCGCCCGGCATCGTCGTTTCGCCGACATGGATCATTCCCCCCAGGAATGTGCCCGTCGTCAGGATCACGGCCCTGCACCCATGCGCGACGCCGAGTTCGTCCACGACGCCGCACACGCGCCCGCCGTCGAACAACAGTTCGCTGATCGTTCCCTGATGCAGATGAATATGCGGATGACTGTCAAGGTACTCACGCATCACCTGGTGATAAATGCGACGATCGCATTGAGCCCGCGTCGCCCGCACGGCCGGTCCCTTGCGCCGGTTCAGAAGACGATACTGCAGCGCCGACCGGTCGGCAGCCATGCCCATCAGCCCCCCCAGTGCATCGACCTCGTGTACCAGATGCCCCTTGCCAATACCACCAATGGCGGGATTACAGGACATCTTGGCAATCGTATCGAGATTCTGCGTAATCAGCCGGACACGCGCGCCACGGCCGGCAGCCGACCAGGCTGCCTCGCAACCGGCATGGCCGGCGCCAACCACAATTACATCGACCCGCTCCGGGTGTTTCACGTGAAACATTTTCGCTCCTCAGACATGGGGCGGCAAGCTTACGTATAAGCCGGAAACAAATCCACAGAGACACAACGAAAAAGGGAGGCCCGCAGGCCCCCCTCAAGAAGTGTCCGGATCCCTTATCTGGACTTGCGGCTCTTCTCCAGCAGATCGTGGATAATCGGCGTCAGGATCAGCTCCATCGCCAGCACCATCTTGGTAGCCGGAACGACCAGCGTGTTGCGGCGGGACATAAAGGAATCCTTGATCATCGCCGTCAGCCACGGAAAATCGACACCCCATTTTTCCGGCTTGCGAATACGGATCACAATCATGCTCTCGTCCGGTGTCGGCACATCGCGGGCGATGAACGGGTTGGACGTATCGACCAGCGGCACGCGCTGGAAGTTGATATCGGTATGCGTGAACTGCGGCGTGATGAAATGCACATAATCGTGCATGCGCTGCAGGATATTGTCGACCACGGCCTCGGTCGAATAGCCGCGCATCTCGGTATCACGATGTATCTTCTGGATCCATTCCAGATTCACGACCGGCACAACGCCCATCATCAGATCGACATAGGGACGCACCTCTTCGACGCCGCCGTGCAGACCTTCGTAGAACAGCAGGTCCGTGCCCTCGCCAATCTCGCGCCACTCGGTGAAGCGACCGGCCTCGACGCCGTAGATCTTGGCTTCCTCATCGTCATGCACATAGGTGCGCGCCATGCCCTTGCCGGTGCGGCGATAGGAGTCAAACAGTTCGGCAATCTTGTCGAACAGATTAGCCTCATCGGAGAAGTGGCTCAGACGCTTGCCGGCAGCCTCATACTCCTTGGCCTTCTCGCGAAACTCGTAACGGTCGTATTTATGAAAGCAATCACCCTCGACAATCGCCGGCGTCACCTTCTCACGCCGGAAAATATGCTCCAGGGCAACCTTGGCGGTACTGGTGCCGGCGCCGGAAGACCCGGTTACAGAAATCACAGGATACTTTGCTGACATAACATCTCCATAATACTTAATATTATCAAATAGTTAGGAGATTATTCCACGCCTCCCCTAACCACTCCCTTCCACAAGCATGGCGCAAACGCGCCGTGCATTCTGAACCAAAACAGGCCACCGAAGCAAGAAAATACTGGGTAAATGCCCCGCCGGCCTATTTACCGATGCAAAAATCCGAAAACACGCGATCCAGAATGTGCTCGACGTCGCCGATGCCGAGGATACCGCCCAGAGACGACCAGGCGCGTCGCCAGTCCATCGCAACCAGATCAAGCTCCTCCTCGCCCGTCAGACGCCGCAGACCGTTCTCGATCAGTTCGGCGGCCTGCCCGAGCGCCTGCCGGTGTCGTTCGCGGGTGACCAGCACATCCTCACCGGACACATCGAGGTCTCCCAGTATCCCGGCCAGGCGATCGCGCAGAAGGTCCACGCCGTTCCGCTCACGCACCGAGACCGGCAAAAACCCGGCCGGCGGCTCGATATCGGCCTTGTCGATCTTGTTCATCAGATACAGATCCGCCCGGCCGCGATGCGTCCAGGTCTCCGGTCGCGATGCATCGGCGACGAAGATCACCGCATCGGCCTCCTCGGCCGCCCGCGTCGCCCTGCGCACGCCCTCGCGCTCGATCTCGTCGCTACTGTCCCTCAGGCCGGCCGTATCGGCCAGCCGCACCGGGATACCATGCACCTCGAAATCGACCTCGAGGATATCACGGGTCGTTCCGGGAATATCGCTGACAATGGCCCGCTCACGGCCAGCCAGAAGATTCAGCAGGCTGGACTTGCCGACATTCGGAGCGCCGATGATCGCAACCACGGCCCCGTCGAACAGCCGTTCACCCAGCCGGGCCGAGGCCAGCAGACGCCGGATCGGCTCCAGCACCTGGCCGCGCATCCGTTCGGCAAGACGCGAAAAATAGAGATCCGGAATCTCCTCCTCGGGAAAGTCTAGGCTGGCCTCGACATGCGCCACCAGTCCGGTCAGGTCCTGCATCAGCGTCTCGATCATGAGCCCGAACTCGCCCTGCAGCTGTCGCTGCGCCTGCTTGCCGGCCCTCAGCGTCGCCGCATCGATGCAGGCCGCCACGGCCTCAGCCTGGGAGAGATCGATCTTGTTGTGCTCCACAGCCCGCCGGGTGAATTCGCCCGGCTCGGCAGGTTCGCAGCCGAGCTCGAACAGGCGCTCGAGTATCGCCTGCAGCAGCACCGGGCTGCCATGCCCCTGCAACTCGACGACATCCTCGCCGGTATAGGAGTTCGGCGCCGGAAAATAGATCAGGATGCCGGCATCGAGCAGTTCGCCGCCGGCATCGAACCAGCGGCTCAGGCGCGCCTGCCGGGGCGTGAAATCCGGTTCGGAAAACCGGCACAGATCCGCGGCCACGCGAGCCGAGCCGGCGCCCGAAATACGGATCATGCCGACACCGCCACGCCCGGGCGGCGTGGCGATGGCGGCAATCGTCGTATCCCTCATCAGCTACTCATCGCAGGGATCAGAGCGCCTGTTTCACCTTCAGCACATACCACTGCTGGGCAATGGAGAGGATATTGTTGACCACCCAGTACAGCACCAGGCCGGCCGGGAAGAACAGGAACAGTATCGTGAACACCGGCGGCAGGAACTGCATGATCCTGGCCTGCATCGGGTCGGAAGGCTGCGGGTTCAGCTTCTGCTGCACATACATCGACAATCCCATGATGACCGGCAGCACGAAATAGGGATCCTGCACCGACATATCCTGAATCCAGCCGATGAACGGCGCCTGACGCATCTCGATGGACATCAGCAGCACCTTGTAAAGCGCGAAGAATACCGGGATCTGGATCATGATCGGCAGACAACCGCCGAGCGGATTGACCTTGTGCTTCTTGTACAGCGCCATCATTTCCTGACTCATCTTCTGGCGGTCGTCGCCGTACAGATCCTTCAGGCGCGTCATTTCCGGCTGCAACTTGCGCATCGCGGCCATCGATTCGTAGGACTTCTGGGTCGGCCAGAAGAACAGGATCTTGATACACAGCACCAGCAGGATGATACACCAACCGTAGTTGGGCACGTAATCGTGCATCCAGGTCAGGAAGGTATGCATCGGCTTGGCGATGAACGCGAACCAGCCGTAATCGATGCTGCGCTCCAGTTCGGAGGCAGCCGTTTTCAGAAGCGGAATCGACTTCGGACCGATATACATCCTGATCGAAAATTCGGCGTCCTGACCGCGGACGATGCCGTCATCGATCAGACCCGCCTGATAGGAACGTCCGTCTCCCTTGAAATAATACGGATAGTCCTGCTCGGGATTGGCGATGATGGCGGCAATGAAATAGCGGTTCATGATCGCCGTCCAGCCTCCCACCGAGGCCTTACGGATGGCGCCGGCCTCGTCGAGATCGTCGTAATCGGGCTCTTCCAGCTTGCCGTTCAGGAAGGCCGTCGGACCCATGTGCTCATAGAACGTGTTCTTGGTCTTGTCCGGATAACGCTCGACAACCTGATGATACATCTTCAGACCGGCGCCATTCACGATGCGGTCGCTGATTTTCACATTGTAGGAGCCGGCATCCAGAGACAGCGTGCGCCGCCAGACGCGGCCATTGTCGAGCGTTGTCTGCAGCGTGATGCTGCCCCCATCCCGGCCGACCAGCTCAAACGGCGCGGCCAGCGCGGCATTAACAACGCCCGAATTCACGTACACGGCCTGCTTGTCGCCCATGTTGATAAAGGCCACGTTCGGCGATCCCGGCTCGATCGATTCCCGGTATTGCTTCAGAACGCCGCGGACAATCCACCCCTTCTCGTTGATCGTCAGATCCAGCACGTCGTTGCCGATGCGATAGGTCTTGCCGGACATCGCGACAGGCGCAGCCTTGCTGACCGCCGTTTCGGCCATCTTTGCCGGCTCGGCGGCCCGATCGGCCGGCACCGCATCGCCGGACGGCAGCGATTCGGCCGGAGCATTCTGCGTCGATTCGGTAACCGGCTGCTGCTGCGGAAACAGCGCGCTCCAGCCCAGCAATACGGCCATTGAAAGCGCAAAGGCCAGGAACATGTTCTTTTGATCCATCAGATTACTCCATATCTTCTTTTAATGGTACGGGATCGTAGCCGCCCTTCGAAAACGGGTGGCACCGTAGCAAACGTTTGATGCCAAGCCAAACACCGCGAGCGCCGTACAGCCGGACCGCCTCCTCCATATAGGCCGAACAGCTGGGCGTATGGATGCAGCGCGACGGTAATACCGGAGAGATGCACAGCCGGTAGAAGCGCACCAGCCCCGACACGACGGACCCGAGAATCCGGTTCACGGGCCAGCGTTCCTGTTCAGGCGGGCACGAATCTGATCAATGGCGGCCAGGAAGTCGTCGGCCGGATGCCGCATCGAGGCGGCATCGACAGTCGGAAAAACCAGGATGTCGATATGCAGATCCCGGACATGGCGGCGGAACGCCTCGCGCAGCTGCCGCTTCAGGCGGTTGCGCTGGACGGCATTGCCGTATTTTCTGGAAATAGCCATTCCGAGGCGGGAATGGGACATCGTATTCACACGATAGACAAGGCGAAGACCGCCCCTGCTGATACGCCGCCCCTTGCGCATGGCGGCAAAATCAGATGTTGAGCGTAAACGGGCAGACGGCCGAAAACGCTGATCCAGAGGAATCAGACGCTCAGCTGCTTGCGACCCTTGGCGCGGCGGCGATTCAGAATCGCACGACCGGAACGGGTGGCCATGCGGGCGCGGAAACCGTGACGGCGGGCGCGGCGGATTCGGCTAGGCTTGTAGGTGAAGCTCATGGATATTCTCCTGATCCCGATTTGCATCCCGTGCGAGGAGATCGGCCGAAACCGGCATCCGTTCGCCCGGACATTGCCTTTTGAAAGGGTCGCGCATAATAGATGTCGCATCGTTTCTGTCAAGCATCGACGTCCGGTAAAATCGCGCGGGCTGGATGCAATCGTCCGGGCATGTACAATTCAGCCGATGAACGATTCCCCGTCACAATCAGCCGGCAGCACGATCTGGGAGCGGGCCCTGCAGCGCCTGCAACAGAGCGTGCCCGCCTCGCGCTTCGATGCCTGGATCCGGCCGATTGTCGCCGAACAGCAGGATCGCACGCTGCTGCTGAAGGTTTCCAACCGCTTCTTTCTCGACGGCCTGAAATCGAGCTACGGCCAGCAGATCTCCGATGCGGTGCGCGAAGCCGGCTACGGCGACGTGGAGATTCGCTTTCAGGTTGATGCGAACCTGGAAACGGCCGACAGCGCTCCGGCCGTAGCGGAGACCAGCTCCCGCAGCGACAGCCTCGTCGACGGCTATATCGACCCGCGCTTCACATTCGAGAATTTCGTGGTTGGCTCCGGCAACGAATTCTGCCACGCGGCCAGCCGCGCGGTCGCCGACAAGCCGGGTGAAATCTACAACCCGCTCTATCTCTACGGTGGCGTAGGCCTAGGAAAAACGCATCTGATCAACGCTGTGGCCAATGCGCTGATGGCCAACAACCATACCCGCATCGCCTACCGCACCGGCGAGCGTTTCACCAACGAACTGATCCAGGCCATCCGCAACGGCTCCACCGAGGAGTTCCGCAACCAGTATCGCAAGGTCGACGTGCTGATCATCGACGACATCCAGTTCATCGCCGGCAAGGACCGAACGCAGGAGGAATTCTTCCATACCTTCAACGCGCTGCACGAGATCAAGAAACAGATCATCCTGACCTCGGATCGCAGTCCGCGCGAACTGACCAATCTGATGGAACGCCTGCGTTCGCGCTTCAACTGGGGGCTGGTCGCCGATATCCAGCCGCCCGATCTGGAAACCCGGCTGGCCATCCTGGCCAGCAAGGCCGAGCTGGCCGGTGTCGAGCTGGACCGCGATGTGGCCCAGCTGCTCGCTTCGCGCATCACCAACAACGTGCGCGAACTCGAAGGCGCGCTGACCCGGCTGACTGCGCACGCTACGCTGACCGGCCGCACGATCGACATCGATTTCGCCCGCCACGTGCTGCGCGACCTTCTGCACGAGGAAATCCGTGCGGTTTCGGTCGAGGATATCCAGAAAAAGGTCGCCTCCTACTATAATATCAATCCGCGAGAGATGCGCTCGGGCAAGCGCAGCCGCACGGTCGCCTTTCCGCGACAGGTCGCGATGTACGCGGCCAAGGAGCTGACGACGCTGTCGCTGCCCGAAATCGGCGAACAGTTCGGCGGCAAGGATCACACGACGATCCTCTACGCAGTGCGCAAGATCGACAAAATGCGCCAGGACGATGATGACTTCGACGAGGAGATGGAGCGCATCATGGCATTGCTGAAATAGCGCCATGATATCCGCTTCCTTCAACTTTTTTGCTCTAATAGTCAATGTATAACTGGTAAGGAAGGGTTCCATGCTCACCGATATTGGAGAATTTATTGTAGGGGCCTACCTTCAACTCATCAAAAACTGCGATGTGATTGACTACAATGTTCGACCTCCTGGTGGCGGATTAAAAGGCCTTGGAGAACTGGATGTTATAGGCCTGAACTTCAAATCAAACACGGCTTTCCTATGTGAAGTCACAACGCATATTCGAGGTCTTTTATACAAGAATCATCAAGAAACTGTTACTCGCATAAAGAAAAAGCATCAGCGCCAAAGAGAGTATGCAGAGGAATACCTTTCGGAGTTTAATCATCATTTCATGTTTTGGTCCCCTATCGTTCCTGTTGGATACATAACATAACATTTATCCGAGTTAGAAAAAGTCGAACTGGTAATCAATGGAGAATATAAAAAAAGAATTGATGAATTAAGGAATTTAGCAGGAAAAACAACTCATGATGCCAGAAATCCATTTTTCAGAATGCTTCAAATCATGGAGCACTTGAGAGAATAATCCTGACTGGCATAAACAAATATCAGGACCGCTACATCCCGGCTTTCAAACTAAAAAAGCACTGATGAAAGCCCCGCCTCTTCATAACATGTGCACAGACGAGCGCACAGCATGTGGATAAGTTGAGTATAAACGCATGCAACGATAAGCTGTCGCCGGACCTTTGCACTTATGCACATCCTGTACACAGGCTTTACGGGATCTCCTCACAGCACAGGCATGCGGTTCATAGCTTCGGGTGCATGGCGTAAGGGGACTTGTCCCCGTTATGCACAACACCTAGTATGACTATGAACCTTTAGGAATTAAAGGCTTATCAAGGAGTCATGATGGACATCACATTATCCAGGGCATCTTTATTGCAGACCGTTCAGCGCTGCCAGAGCATTGTCGAGAAGAGGCACACCGTTCCCATTCTCGCCAACGTGTTGCTGAAAGCCGAACAGGACACCCTTGAAATCACCGCCACCGATCTGGAGGTTGGCATTCGCAGTCAGGCCCCGGCCACGGTCAGAAGCGCGGGCGCCGTCACCGTGTCAGCCCGCAAGCTGTTCGATATCATCAAGGAACTCGATCCGGAGCAGGACATCAATCTGGAAAGCGGCGATCATTTCCTCGCCATCCGCAGCGGCCGTTCCCGCTTCAAGCTTTCCACGCTGGAAGCGGCCGACTACCCCGCCCTGTCCGAGGAGGAAGCGGCGACAGGTCTGAGCGTGGCCGCCGGCCAGCTGTCCGAGATGATCGCGGCGACGGCCTTTGCGATGTCCAGCGACGAAACGCGCAAATACCTGACCGGCACGCTGTTCGAGGTCGATGCCCAGAACATGCTGCGCCTGGTCACGACCGACGGCCATCGTCTGGCCCTGTCCGAAACGACACTGGACGGAACCGCCTCGCCGGGCCAGTGCATCGTGCCGCGCAAGGCGGTGATGGAAATCCGCAAGCTGTGCGAAGAATGCGACGGCGACATCACGCTCTACATGGGCGAGCGGCAGATTCGCCTGGAGGCCGGCGCCAACGTGTTGAGCTCGAAGTTGATCGATGCCCGCTTCCCGGTATATCAGGACGTGATTCCGAGCAACAATCCGGCCCATGCCGTCGTGGCCCGGGCCGAGTTCGATCAGGTACTGCGCCGGAGCATGATTGTCGCCAACGAGTTCACGCACGATATCCGGCTGAAGTTCTCGAGCGCCGGCCTGGATATCTCGGCCCACAACACCGAGCAGGAGGAATGCGAGGAGCATCTGAACGCCGACTACGACGGGCCGGAAGTCGTCATCGGTTTCAACGGCCGTTACCTGCGCGACGCACTCGGCGCGATGCGCGCGGCATCGGTGCGCATGGAGCTGAAGGACGAGTTGTCGCCGGTGCTGATGTATGCCGAGGATCAGCCGCAAGCCCGTTATGTCATCATGCCGATGAGGATCTGACCGGCCGGCGGCCGCCATGCTGACCGACAACGCCGAGATGCAGGCCACGCCGCTGCGTGTATGCGAGCTGAGCGTGCAGCGCCTGCGTTGCCACGCGCAGCTGACATGGACGCTGGCTCCCCGCCTGAACATGCTCACCGGCGCTAACGGCAGCGGCAAGACCAGTCTGCTCGAGGCAGTCTATCTGATGGCCTACGGCCGTTCCTTCCGTCAGGCCCGCGATCCGTTTCTGGTACAGCGCGGCCACGAACATTTCCATATCCGGGGCAGCTGGCAGCGCTTCGGGCCGATGCATCTGGCCGTGCGCGGTCGGCGGGGCCAGGTATCGCTGCGTCTGCAGGGGCGCGATGTGCAGCGACGCAAGGATGTCAGCGAGAGCTTCCCGGTGCTCGTCGAGGCACCGCAGGGCCGCAGGCTGGTGGACGGCGCGCCGAATGAGCGGCGGCGCTGGCTGGACGGGCTGGTGATGACATGTTTCTCCGGCATGCAGCTGCATTACGAGCGCTATCTGCGCGCGGTCATGCAGCGCGGCCGTCTGCTGCGCAGGCGCCGCGCAGGCGACGAGATCGAACCCTGGGAGCAGCAGATTGTTCGCCACGGCCTGCCGATCATCGCCGCTCGCGTCCGGCTGCTGGAGGAAATGAACGGACACCTGGTCGCCGAGACGGCATTGACCGAGGAGCCGCTGGTCATGAGCCTGAAAAACGGGCTGATCGACGAACAGGCCTGGCTGGAGCGCCTGCGGGAACGCCGGCAGGAGGACATGCGTGTCGGTGGTCTGCGTTTCGGACCGCACTGCGATACGTTGCAGATGCATTACCACGGTCGCGAGATTCGCAGCGCCGGCTCGCGCGGCCAGCAAAAACTGGCCGCTGTCGCCATAAAGATGGCAGAATGTGCGCTGTGGCGTCAGTATCGACGCCTGCTGCCGGTATTGCTGCTGGACGATTGCCTGGAAGCGCTGGACGACGAGCGCCAGCTGCGTGCGCTCAGGCGTCTGGCCGAACATCCGGGCCAGGTACTGGTCACGGCCCCGCAGGGGGTCAGGGTTTCGGCGGATATCGATATCCGCATGCAGCAGTTGCGGGACGGCGGACTGCACGCAACGGCGGGCCGCGACGATCACGGTTCACAAACGACGATGATGGAGGAAGCAGCATGAGCGCTTCTCAGCAGAAGGAAAACTATGGCGCGGAAAGCATCAAGGTCCTGAAGGGGCTGGATGCGGTGCGCAAGCGTCCGGGCATGTACATCGGCGATACCGATGACGGCACAGGCCTGCATCATATGGTCTACGAGGTTGTCGACAACGCCATCGACGAGGCGCTGGCCGGCTACTGCAACAAGATCGAGGTAATCCTTCATTCGGACGATTCGGTGACCGTGCGCGACAACGGCCGCGGCATTCCGGTCGATATCCACGAGGAGGAGGGTCGTTCGGCGGCCGAGGTGATCATGACCGTGCTGCATGCCGGGGGCAAGTTCGACAGCAATTCCTACAAGGTGTCCGGCGGCCTGCACGGCGTCGGCGTATCAGTGGTCAATGCGCTGTCCGACTATCTGGAGCTGGAAATCCGCCGCGACGGCAAGGTGCACTATTGCCGTTTCGAGCGCGGCGAAACGGTCAAGCCGCTGCGCGTCGTCGGCGAGGCCGAGGGAACGGGCACGTCGGTGCGCTTTCTTCCCAGCCTGGAAACCTTTTCTCACCGCAATATGTCCTTCGATATCCTTTCCAAGCGTCTGCGCGAGCTGTCGTTTCTGAACAGCGGCGTGCGTATCGAACTGATCGATGAGCGTGACGATCATCACCAGGTTTTCGAATACGAAGGCGGTATCACGGCCTTCGTCGAGCATCTGAACCGCACCCGCACGCCGGTGCACAGGGAGTGCATCACAATCACCGGCACCAGGGACGATATCCAGATCGAGCTGTCGATGCAGTGGACCGACTCCTATCAGGAGAACGTGTTCTGTTTCACGAACAATATTCCGCAGCGTGACGGCGGCGCCCATCTGGCCGGTTTCCGCGCCGCGCTGACCCGCTGCATCAATAACTATGCGTCGGCCAATGGCCTGCTGAAGAAGCACAAGGTTTCGCTGACCGGCGACGATTGCCGCGAGGGTCTGACGGCCGTGCTGTCAGTCAAGGTGCCCGATCCGAAGTTCTCGTCGCAGACCAAGGACAAGCTCGTTTCCTCCGAGGTGCGTCCGGCCGTCGAAAGCACGGTTGGTGAGAAGCTGGCCGAATGGTTCGAGGAGAATCCGGCCGATGCCAAGCGCATCGTCGGCAAGGCGGCCGAGGCGGCCATTGCCCGCGACGCGGCGCGCAAGGCGCGCGATCTGACCCGCCGCAAGGGAGCACTCGATATCTCCAGCCTGCCGGGCAAACTGGCCGACTGTCAGGAGAAGGATCCGGCCGCCTCCGAAATCTTCCTCGTCGAGGGCGATTCGGCCGGCGGTTCGGCCAAGCAGGGCCGCGATCGCAGAACGCAGGCGATTCTGCCGCTCAAGGGCAAGATCCTGAATGTCGAGAAGGCGCGCTTCGACAAGATGCTCTCCAGCCAGGAGATCGGTACGATGATTACCGCGCTCGGCACCGGCATCGGCAAGGAAGATTTCGATATCGCCAAGTTGCGCTATCACAAGATCATTATCATGACCGATGCCGACGTCGACGGCTCGCACATCCTGACGCTGCTGCTGACCTTCTTCTATCGCCAGATGCCCGAGGTGATCGAGCGCGGGCATCTGTATATCGCCCAGCCTCCGCTGTACCGCGTGGCGCGCGGCAAGAAGGCGCGCTATGTCGCCGACGATGCGGAACTGTTCGAGTTCCTGCTCGAGCATGGCTCCGAGGGCAAGGAGTTCTTTCCGTCCGCGAAGGCCAGGCCGGTCAGCGGTGATCGTCTGCAAACGGCCGTGCGCAGCATCCACCGTCTGCAGAATCTGGAGCGGCGGCTGTCCCAGCGTCTGGACGGCGTAGTACTGAAATATCTGATCGAAAGCGGCAAGACCAGTCCGAAGATGCTGCGCGACCGCGAGCTGCTCGAAGCGCGGCTGGCCAGGTTGGCCGAGGCCTTCGATGCCGGTACCCGCGTTGACGAGACGCTGGAATGGACGATCAGCGAGGATGTTGAGCGTGGCGCGTTGCAGGTCAAGTTCAAGCGCCGCGATCATGGCCGCGTGATGATCTCCTGTCTGACGATGGATCTGATCGGCACGGCCGAGTTCGCCGAGGCGCAGAAGCTGTGCGACGCGATCCAGTCCGGCATGGGAGAAGGTGCTTATCTGAAGGCCGGCGACAAGCGCTGGGAAATCAACCATTTCGACGACCTGGCCCGCATCATCGAGGCCGAGGGCCGGCGCGGGCTGACGATCCAGCGCTACAAGGGTCTGGGTGAGATGGATCCGGAGCAGCTGTGGGAGACGACGATGGATGCGGACAACCGCACCCTGCTGCGGGTGACGCTCGAGGATGTCGTGACGGCCGATGAAACCTTCTCGACGCTGATGGGAGATGCGGTCGAGCCGCGTCGCGCCTTTATTCAGGAGAACGCGCTGAGGTGAGGAATCTGGATGTCTGACCGTAAACAAACGCTGACCTACGCCGATGCCGGCGTGGATATCGATGCCGGCAATGCCTTTGTCGGCCGCATCAGGCAGGCGGTTTCATCCACGACGCGCCCCGAGGTGATCGGCGGCCTGGGCGGTTTCGGTGGCCTGTTTTCGGCCGATTTCTCGGGGATGCAGGAACCGGTGCTGGTGTCGGCGACCGATGGCGTCGGCACGAAACTGCTGTTGCTGCAGCAGCACGGGCGACCGCATGTGGCCGGCATCGACGCGGTGGCGATGTGCGTCAACGACATGGCCGCGCAGGCGGCCGAGCCGCTGTTCTTCCTCGATTATCTGGCCACCGGCAAGCTGGACGGAGAAACGCTGGCCGGCGTCGTCGAGGGCATTGCCGGGGCCTGCCGCATTTCCGGATGCGCGCTGATCGGCGGCGAAACGGCCGAGATGCCGGGCATGTACGCGCCCGGCCATTACGATATCGGCGGCTTTTCGGTTGGTGTTGTGGATCGCCCGAAGATCATCGACGGATCGGCGATCGAAGACGGAGACGTGATGCTGGGCCTTGCCTCCAGCGGTCCGCATTCGAACGGTTTTTCGCTGATCCGCAAGCTGATCGAGGTCGGCGGCGCGGATATCGCCGCCGACGAACTGAGCGACGGTTCGAAGGCCATTGATGCGGTGCTGGCGCCGACGCGGCTGTATGTTCCGGCCGTCAAGGCGCTGACCGGCGAGGGTGTCGTCGTGCACGGCTATTCGCATATCACCGGCGGCGGCATGTTCGACAATATCGAGCGCATCCTGCCCGACGGCCTGGCGGCCACGGTGGATATCTCCGCATGGCCGGTGCCGCCGGTGTTCGAATATCTGCTCGGTTTCGCTGATGTCGGGCGGGACGAGCGTTACCGTACCTTCAACATGGGCATCGGTTTTGTCGTCATTCTCCCCGAAGCGGAAGCGGACAGGGCCGGGGCCGTGCTGCGCGAGGCTGGCGAAAGCGTGTACCGTATCGGCAGGATTCATCAGAAGGATGGCGACGCGGTCACGCTGACGGCGTAAGCTTTCCTCTCCACGCCGTTTCCGAGCAGGCCGGATGCGGTCTACACTCGCGTTCAACATGGAAAGGAAGCAGCGCAAGATCATTCATATCGACATGGATGCGTTCTTCGCATCGGTCGAGCAGCGCGATCATCCGGCCTGGCGTGGCCGGCCGGTGATTGTCGGCGGTCGGCCCGACAGCCGTGGCGTCGTAGCCGCATGCAGCTACGAGGCGCGCGACTTCGGCATCCATTCGGCGATGCCGTGCTCGCAGGCGTACCGGCTTTGTCCCGACGCGCTCTTTGTGCCGCCCCGCTTCGAGGTATACCGGGCCGTTTCCCGGCAGATCCGCGACATCTTCTGGCGCTATGCCTGCAGCGTCGAGCCGTTGTCGCTGGACGAGGCCTATCTGGACGTGACCTATACCGCGTCCTGCAATGGATCGGCGACTTGCATGGCCAGGGAGATCCGGCGGCAGATTCGCGAGGAAACCGGTCTTACCGCATCGGCCGGCGTGTCGTACAATAAGTTTCTGGCCAAGATCGCATCGGATATGGACAAGCCGGACGGCCTGTACGTGATCACACCGCAGGATGGGCCGGCCTTTGTCGAAAGTCTGCCCGTCGGCCGCTTTTACGGTGTTGGTCCGGCCACGGAGAAGAAGATGCACCGCCTCGGCATTCGTACCGGCGCGGATATGAAGGCCTGGTCTCTTGCCGATCTGCGGCGGCATTTCGGGAAGGCCGCGGCCTATTATTACGATGTCGCCCGGGGCGTGGACGAGCGGCCGGTGCGTAGCCGGCGGGCGCGCAAGTCGCTGGGCAGGGAAACCACGTTCGAAAAAAGGGACGTTCTCGACGTCGATGTCTTGCTCGATGTGCTGTACGGCCTGGCCGAACAGGTTTGCGAGCGCCTGCGCGAGATGGGTCTGCGCGGACGCCGGCTGACGATCAAGGTCAGGTATGCGGATTTCAGCCAGCTCACCCGGTCGCATACGTCGGCGCATGCGCTGGATGGCATCGACGATATGCGACCGCTGATTGCCCGGCTGCTGGCTGCGACGGATGCCGGCCGCATCCCGGTCCGTCTGGTCGGCATCAGCATCGGCGCTTTCGAAAGCCCTGAATCCGGGACGGACGCGCAGCTCGGCCTGCCGCTTGCCGGGACGGAGGGCGAAGGGCAGGCTTGAACGATGCGCATGCGTCCGGGCTCCCTGATTTTTCTGCTGCTGGTCGCGGCCCTGGCCGGTTACTGGCTGCGTCCGTGGCTGATCGCGCCGCAGCCGACGCCGCGCCTGATCGAGCCCCGCGGAGATCTGGCCGCCGACGAACGAAGCACGATCGCGCTGTTCGAGCAGGCAAGCCCGTCGGTGGTGTTTATTTCCACATTATCCCGTGTCGTCGATCCGTGGACGCGGCGCGTGTTCCAGACCCGCAAGGGCACCGGTTCCGGTTTTATCTGGGATGCCGGGGGGCATGTCGTGACGAATTACCATGTGATTCG
>JAJRVH010000053.1 GCA_021545625.1 Zetaproteobacteria bacterium | reverse complement strand
TGGTGATGTCTGCCTGCACGGCCTGCATGCGCATGTCCGTTCCTCCCTGTCGCCATGTCTCTGAACTGGCCCTTTACCGTATTCTAGCCCACAATGCCGCGCATGGGTGCGGGAGAGTTCGATCTGATTCAGGCCTGCTTCGAGGGCGAGGGCGGCAGTCCGAGGCCGGGCACCCGTATCGGGATTGGCGATGACGCCTCGGTGCATCGGCCGGAGCCGGGCATGGAGCTGGTCGTCAGCACCGACTCGGCCATCGAGAGTATCCACTGGCCGACCGATTTTCCCCTTGTGCGCGCGGCCGACCGGGCCGTTTGCGCGGCCCTTTCCGACCTGGCAGCCATGGGCGCTGAGGCGATGTGCGCCTGGCTGAACGTCATGGCTCGCGATCGCGAGGCCATTGTCGCGATGGGCGAGGGCGCGACGGCGGCGCTTGCGCGTCACGATGTGGAGCTGGCCGGCGGCGATACCTGCCGTTCGCCGTGCAATGCCTTGTCGGTGACCGTGGCCGGGCAGTTGCCGGAGGGCACGGCCATGCGCCGCGATGCGGCAGGCGAGGGCGATGCGTTGTGGCTGATCGGCAAGCTGGGCTTTCACAGCCTCGGTCTGCAGCAATGGCTGGGCGGCCGCAAGGATGGCTATTTCGTTCATTATCTTGACGTGATCAAGCCGAGGCTCAGCGCCGGTGTGCGCCTGCGCGAACTGGGCGTGAAATGCTGTATCGATGTCAGCGACGGACTGCTGCAGGACGCCGGCCATATCGCGGCAGCATCGCGCCTGGCGCTCGATATTGATCTGTCCCGGTTGCCAGGCTGGGATCTCCTCTGCGCCAGGGCCAGCGAGAAGCATGCGATTCGGGCTGTGGCCGGCGGCGGCGAGGACTATGCGCTGCTGTTCGCCGCGCCACCGTCGCTGCGCTTTCTCGAAGGCTTTGCCCTGAAAATCGGCCGCTGTTCGGTCGGCTCCGGCGTTACGCTGCGCGTCGGCGAGCGTCCGGTCGATGCGGCGGAGTTGTCCGGAGCGGGTTATGACCATTTCGCCTGAACATGTCCGGCTGCTGCGCTGGCTGGCTGCCGGCCTTGGCAGCGGCTGGCTGCCGAAGACACCCGGCACCTGGGGCAGCCTGGCCGCCTGGTTGCCCGGCATCGGGCTGGCCGTTTATGGAGGTGCTGCGGCGTTGCTGCTGGCGGCATTGCTCGTCCTGGCGCTCGGGTGTCTGGTCTGTGCCCGGCTGTTGCCGTTGCTGGGCGATGACGACCCGGGCTGGATCGTCATCGACGAATGGGCAGGTCTGTGGCTGGCCATGGCGCTGGTCGCGGCCTTCGCGGATGTGTCATGGCTGCACATGGCGCTGGCGCTGGCGGCCTTCCGGCTGTTCGATATCCTCAAGCCGTTTCCGATCCGGCGCATCGAGCATCTGGGGCCGGCCTGGTGGTCGATCATGGCCGACGACCTGTTTGCCGGCCTGATGGGGGGGACGCTGGTGCTGATCATACTGGCGGCAGGCGGCTGATGGCCGTATTGCGCGAGCGCATTGAGGTTCTGCTACAGGGGTGTCGGGAGCGGCATGTGCTGTTGCGCACGGCCGAATCCTGCACGGCCGGCGGCATTGCGGCGGCCCTTGCTTCGGTGGCAGGCGCTTCGGACGTGCTGGATCGAGGCTGGATCGTCTACAGCAACCGGGCCAAATGCGAGGAACTGGGCGTGGATATGCAGCTGATCGAAAGGCATGGCGCGGTCAGTCGAGAAGTCGTCGGCGCGATGGCTGCGGGCGGCGCGGCGGGCGAGGCAGCGTGTGTGGCCGTCAGCGGCATTGCGGGGCCGGGCGGAGGCACGCCGGAGAAGCCGGTGGGTACGGTATGGATGGCTGTGGCGCTGCCGGACGGCCAATGTCGCAGCCGCTGCCATCGCTTCGCCGGTGATCGCGGGCAGGTGCAGGCGGCCAGCGTGGCCGCGGCCATCGATATGCTGGTGGAGGCGGTGCTAGGCCGGGATTGACAGCGCCGCGATGGAGGTCGGCTCCAGGTCGGGCCGGAAGCCTTGTCGGCGCATCACCGATTCCGCGAATTTACGCCGGTATTTGCCGGTATGCACGAGTGCCGTTCGCAGCCCGGCCCGGTGCGCGCCCAGGATATCCGATTCGATATCGTCGCCGACCATCAGCGCCTGGCCGGGGGCGATGCCCAGCGCCGTACAGATGCCGGTGAAGAATGCCTGCGACGGCTTCCCGAGGATGGCAGCTTCCCTGCCGCTGGCATATTCGACGGCGGCGACGAAAGTGCCCAGATCGAGATGCAGGCCGTCCGGTTTTTGCCAGAAACGGTTCTTGTGCAGGGCCAGCAGTTCGGTGCCGTCCATCAGATACAGGAAGATTTCGCGCAGCGTTTCCGGCGCATAGCCCTCGCCGCCGATATCGCCCATGACGATGACCTCGGGATGCGCATCGTCTTCCCTGACGCCGGCGAAATCCTCGCGCAGTTCCTCGCGGATATAGAGGCGCGCCGGTCGTCCGGCCATGGCCTGCACGGCCAGTGCCGCGGGCGTGTACAGCTCGTCACTTGTCAGCCCGATACCGAGATGTTCCAGCTTGTCGGCGATCATGCGCCGCGAGCGGGTGGTGGTGTTGGTGACGCCAGCCAGCTCCAGTCCCTGCGCGCGCAGCCGCGTCACCGCATCGGCGGCACCGTCGATCATCTGTTCGCCGATGTAGAGTACGCCGTCGAGATCCAGCAGGACGGCGCGGATATCGGTCAGTTCGGCCATGGCACGATTATAGCGCATGACCGCCATCGTGGCGCAAGGTTCTGCATGGGCTGCGAAGCTGCTACACTCCGGCAAAAATTTTTGATCGCCTGCGGCGACTGCTCCGGATTGCGCGCGGCAGGTGGATATGAAGGGATATTGCAATGAACGAACATGAAATTCTGGCCATGTACGAGGATGCGGGGGCGTTGCTCAACGGCCATTTCATCCTCTCCAGCGGCCGCCATTCGGCCCGCTATCTGCAATCGGCGCTGGTGCTGATGCATATCGACAACGCCACGGCGCTGGCCAGGGAACTGATCGGCCGGATCGATGCCGGCGATATCGATATGGTCGTCTCGCCGGCCATCGGCGGCCTGGTGATCGGGCAGGAGGTGGCGCGGCTGCTGCACAAGCCGTTTATCTTCACCGAGCGCAAGGACGGAGAGATGCAGCTGCGGCGCGGCTTCTCGATTCCCGAAGGGGCTCGGCTGCTGGTGGTCGAGGATGTGATCACGACCGGCGGTTCGGTGCGTGAATGCATGCAGGTTGTGCGCGAGCACGGCGGCGTGCCGGTGAAGGTGCTGGCCGTGGTTGATCGTGCGCCGGCTTCCGGGGGGCGCTTCGACGTGCCGCACGAGACGGCCATCACGCTCGATGTCGAAACCTATGATGCCGACGCCTGCCCGCTGTGCCGCGAGGGCCTGCTGCCGCCCATCAAGCCGGGCAGCCGGGGCGCTGCCTGATGGGCGATCCCGTATTGCGCTGTTTCCCGTTTGGCGGGGTGGGGGAGTTCGGCAAGAACATGATGGTCTATGCCGTGGACGACGATGCGGTGATTGTCGACTGCGGCATGGGCTTTCCCGAACCGGGCCAGCACGGCGTCGATGTCGTCGTGCCGGATATCTCGGCGATCGATGAGCTCGGCCTGAACATCCACGCGCTGTTGCTGACCCATGGCCATGAAGATCATATCGGCGGGCTTCCGTATCTCCTGCCGCAGCTGAATCTGCCCGTGAACGGTACCGATGTGACGCTGGCGCTGGT
>JAJRVH010000052.1 GCA_021545625.1 Zetaproteobacteria bacterium | reverse complement strand
GGCGCTGCGCCAGTATCAGCAGGCGCTGAATCTGCAGCCGGATCACACCGGTGCGCTCGAGGCATGCCTGCGCATTCGCGAACAGAGCCGCGAATGGGTTGAAGCCGAGGAGCTGTTGTCGCGACTGGAGCAGGTGCGGGGCGACTCCTACAGCTCGCACCGGGCCTATCTGCTGGCCGAGATGGCGTGCCAGAGCCGGGATGGAGGCGATACCGACGCTGCCGTCGAGCATGCGCGCCGGGCCTTGCAGCTTGATCCTTCCTGTGCTCCCGCTCGTCTGGTTGAAATCGGGGTATTGCTGGAGCGACGGGATTTTGCCGGAGCGGAGGTATCGGTACGCGAGTACTGGCGGTATTCCGCCGAGCATTTCCCGTTACTGGTGTCGCTGATGGTGGAACAGAAGGATTTTTACGATGCTCATGGGCATGCCTTGCTGGAGAGCCTGTGGCGGGAATCCGGCGATTCGGAGCTCTTTCTGGCCTGGCTGGAGCAGGTGGTGCGGCGCCAGGGCGTGGATGAAGGCAGGAAGATGTGCGGAGCCTTGGCTTACCAGCCGGACTCCCTGCGTTCGTCGCTGCGCCTGGCTGCCCTGACGGGCAGCGAGGATGATCCGCACAGCCGTTTTGCACGTCGGTGGCGGAAACAGGCCAAGAACTATGCCTGCGAGGCCTGCGGCGTGGAGGTTGTCGAAATGCGCTGGCAATGCCCGCAATGCCATGCCTGGGGCAGCATGCATCCCAAACGGGAGGAGAAGATCTGATGAATGAGATGAAGGACCGGCTGATGGTGGCGCTTGATGTCGAGCATGCGGAGCAGGCCATGGCGCTGAAACAGAAACTGGCGGGGGCCGTCGGCTGGTTCAAGATCGGCCTGCGCCTGTTTGTCGCCGAGGGACCGGAGCTGGTGCGCTCGGTCCGGCAAAGCCATAAGGTGTTTCTCGATCTGAAGTTTCACGATATTCCGAATACCGTTGCGCAGGCGGTGGAAAGCGCCGGCAGGCTGGGTGTCGAGATGGTCAATGTGCATGCCGGAGGTGGCGAGGCGATGCTGCGGGCGGCGGCGGATGCAGCGGCTGCCTTTCCGGAGATGCGGCTGATTGCCGTGACCGTCCTGACCAGCGATCCGATGCCGAAAGCGCAGGCGGCCGAACTGGCTCTGGAACGCGCGCGCATGGCCCGCGAGGCGGGGCTTGCCGGTGTGGTTTGCAGCGTATGGGAGGCAGCTGCGATCAAGCAGGCCTGTGGCGATAATTTTATTACCGTGACGCCGGGCATTCGCTGGAGTGACCAGGACACGCAGGACCAGAAACGCATTGCCGATCCCGCCGAGGCCGTACGGCGGGGGGCGGATTATCTGGTGGTCGGCCGGCCGGTGATCCGGGCGGCGGATCCGGCGGCGGCGGCGCGCGAGGCGCTGGATATGATGGCGGCAGCAAGGCCGTGAGCGAATACGGCTACGAGTCGACGCTGGTTTCCTACGCCTGTCACAGCAGGTTTTCGCGCGGGCGGGTGTATCCGGAGGAGGAGTCGCCGCACCGCAACCCCTACCAGCGGGACCGGGACCGGATTATCCATTCCACGGCCTTCCGGCGACTTGAGTACAAGACGCAGGTATTTGTGAATCATGAAGGGGATCATTACCGTACCCGTCTGACGCATTCGATCGAGGTGGCCCAGATCGCCCGGTCGATTTGCCGGGCCATGCGCCTGCAGGAGGATCTGGCCGAGGCCGTGGCGCTGGCTCATGATCTGGGTCATACGCCGTTCGGCCATTCGGGACAGGATGCGCTGGATGCTGTCATGCGCGATTACGGCGGCTTCGAGCACAATCGCCAGTCCTTGCGCATCGTCGAAAGCCTGGAGCGCAAATACGCGGCCTTTCCGGGGCTGAACCTGAGCTATGAAACGCGCGAGGGGATCGTCAAGCATCACTCGCCCTTCGACATGCCGAGGAATCACGACCTTGATCACTATCATTTGCAGGAGCAGGCCTCGCTGGAGGCCCAGATCGGCAATCTGGCCGACGAGATCGCCTACAATAACCACGACATCGATGACGGTTACCGGGCCGGCATGCTCAGCATCGAAGGCCTGCGGGAGCTGGAATTGTTCGGTCGCCATTACGAGGAGGTTGAACAGCGCTTTCCCGATGCTCCGGAACGCCTGAGGGTCAATGAAACGGTGCGACGCATGATCAATTTCCTGATTGTCGACGTGATCGCCGAAACCGAACGGCGCATTGGCGAGGCCGGCGTTGAAAGCTTTGCCGACGTGCGCCGCGCCCGGCAGGCGCTGGTCGGTTTCTCGAAGCCGGTACGGCGTATGAACGGCGAGCTGAAGAAGTACCTGTACCGGCATATGTACCGTCATTACCGGGTGGCGCGCATGGCCAGCAAGGCGGAGCGGGTGATTCGCGATATCTTTCGCATCTATATGGAGAATCCGGCCATGTTGCCGTCCGCGCAGCAGCGGGAGCTGGCACTGGCGAAGGAGAATGGCGACATCGGTCCGGCCTGTCAGGCGCGGATCATCGCCGATTATATCGCCGGCATGACCGACCGTTACGCACTGGAAGAGTATGAGCGCCTGTTCGACGTCAGCGCCCGCCCGTAGGCAGGCGCTTGCCTGTTATTGTTCCTTGATGAAGAACTCCATCTTGGTATCGCCGATCTCGATGACGTCGCCATCCTTGAGCGTGCGTGGCTGATCGCCGACGCTCTGGCCGTTGACCTTTGGTTTGGCCAGGCCTTCAAGGTGGGCGATGTGGTAGCCGGTCGGGCGGCGCGTGATGACGGCCGCCTGCTTGCCGACCGTCAGGCCCTTGACCTTGACCTTGCAGGCATCGCCCTTGCCAATGCTGGTCAGCGAAGCTGTCAGATCGAAGCTGCGTCCCTGCATCGGGCCGGCCAGAATCTGGACGCCGGCCAGCGGCATGACCATGCTCTTGGATCCGCCCTGCGGCAGCATCGCTGCCCGCGCCTGTGGCGAGATCACCATTGTCTTGTCCATCTCGTCGTCTGCCTCTTCCTGGGCGGCCGGTGCCGGCTCTTCCTTTTCGTCGATATTGACGAAGATCAGCGAATGCTTGCCGATGACAATGCGGTCACCGTGCTGGAGGACGTGTTTGGTGATCTGCTTATCGTTGACCAGCGTGCCGTTGGTGCTGCCGAGGTCTTCCAGGATTGCCTTGTTGCCAATCTTCAGCACGCGCGCATGCCTGCCGCTGACGGCCAGGTTATCGATATGGATGGTGTTTTCCGGTTTGCGCCCGATGGTGGTTTCTTCCCGGTCGAGCGGACACTCGGAAATGACTGAGTCCTTGAATTTCAAAATCAGTTTACTGGCCATTACACTCCTCCATCGGGACAGCGTTTTGCATTATTTGCCCAGCATGCGCGACAGGATACCACGCTTGCGGTTAAAACTCTTCGGTGTTCTGATCAGGATCACGGAAATATTATCCGGTCCGCCGGCGTCATTGGCCAGCTGAATCAGCTGGGCGCCGGCCTTGCGCAGGTCGCGACTGTATTGCGTCAGCGTCAGCCGGATCGCTTCGTCGGGCACGACATCGGTCAGACCGTCCGAACACATCAGATAGATATCGTCCGCCATGACGATATCCTCGACAATATCCGGCTCCACGCCCGGTTCGACGCCGAGCGCCCGGGTGACGAGGTTCTTGATCGACGAGTTGCGCGCGTCATCGGCGGTCAGCAGGCCGCGCCGGACCTGTTCCTGAATCAGCGAGTGGTCCTCGGTGACATGGGTAAGGATGTCGCCGCGCAGCCGGTACATGCGCGAATCGCCGACATGGCCGGCCGTGACCCGGTCGGCATAGAACACGGCCACGACGATGGTCGTGCCCATGCCAGCGCATTCCGGCTTGTGCTGGGCTGCGTCATAGATGGCGTCGTTGGACAGGGCCACGGCCTCGCGCACCAGCATCGACTCGCCGGTAAAGCCGGTTTCCTCGTTGATCTCCGCCTGTTTGATTTTCTGGAGCTTTTCCTTCAGCAACCGGGTCGTGAACTCGACCGCCATGGCGCTGGCGACCTCGCCTGCATTATGACCGCCCATGCCGTCGGCCAGTACCGCGATGCCATGCGAGGGCGTGATGCCGACGCAATCCTCGTTATGGGTACGCTTTACCCCGACATCGGTCATGGCGTGCATTTCCAGCGTGGCCATCATGCACCTCCCTTGGCTTGCAGGTCGCGCAAACACTGGATGATTTCCCGGACCATGTCATTACCCGTGGCGAAGCGGGCCTCGGGATCCTTGGCCAGCGCCTTGTCGATCAGCTTGCTGATGCTTTCCGGCAGGTCGGGGCAATGCTCGCGGATGTCCGGATGGGGTTCGTTGGCGATCTGGAACATCAGCGTGGCCATCGAGTCGCCCCGGAACGGCCGCACGCCGGTCAGCATTTCATAGAGCATGACGCCGAGCGAAAACAGGTCGGAGCGACCGTCGACATGCTTGCCCGACAACTGTTCCGGCGACATATAGGAGGGCGTGCCGAGCACGACGCCGGTCTTGGTCTTGCTGGATGCGGTGATGCGGGCAATGCCGAAGTCGGTGACCTTGATGGTCTTGTTCTTCAGCATCATGATATTGGCCGGCTTGATGTCGCGGTGGATGACGCCCTGCGCGTGGGCGTAGTTCAGCGCTTCGGCGACCTTGCCGATGATCTTCAGCACGGCCGCCCTGGGGAACAGCTTGCCCGGTTTCGTGTAGGCCGACAGATCGGCACCGTTCAGGTATTCCATCGCGATATAGGCCAGATCGTGTTCGTCACCGGCATCGAAAATGGTCACGATATTGGGATGGTTGAGCATGCCGGCCGTTTCCGCCTCGCGGAAGAAGCGTTCCTTGACCTCCTCGAGTTCGTCCGGCTCGAATTCCTGCGACAGGGCCATGGTCTTGATGGCAACCTCGCGGTTGATCTTCGGATCCTTGCCGAGGTAGACCGTGCCCATCGCGCCCTTGCCGAGTTCGCGGATGATTTCGTAGCGGCCCAGCGTCGGCTTGGCGCCGCCGGTGATCAGCAGCGTGGACATGCCGCCGCCGGTACTGGAACCGAAAATCATCGTTTCGCCGGCATTTTTCACGCGTTCCATGCGTGCCTGGATATCCTTGTAGGCGGCATTGTGCTCGGCCATGTACTCGTACACGCTCATGGCCTTGTTGAACTGGCGTTTGCGTTCGAAGTCCAGCGCCAGATTGTACAGGATCGAAAGCATATCGTCGTTGACCGGGCACTTGCGGAATTTGTCGAAGGCCATGTCCAGCATGCCCTGACTCTGGAAGGAGAAGCCGAGCATCTTGTTGGTTTCGGCGGAGTCTGCCGAGATTTTCTGGCGGTCGTCGTCGCTGTCGAAATAACGCTTCGTGGTCAGCAGCAGATGTCCGACGATCAGCAGCGTGGCGACCGTCATGGTCTGGATCCACAGGGCCGATCCGGTCAGCAGGATGAAGCCGGCGCCGAACAGGCTCACCAGCAACAGTACGGAGAGGGTGGCACCCATGGCCAGCCCCAGCCGCGGCAGCAACAGGATCAGGTACAGGCCGATCAGCGCCAGCAACAGCAGCTCCACGATCATGGCCCAGCCGGGACGCGAGAAGAAGCGTTCGTCCAGAATGCTCTGCAGGACATGGGCGTTGAATTCCACGCCGGTCATCTGTGCATCGATGGGGGTTGCAAAGGTTTTGCCGCCAGTGGCGGAGGTGTTGCCGATCAGTACGATCTTGTTCCGGAACTCGCTGGCCGGAATGCGACCGGACTGGACGTCATAGAAGGAATAATGCCGGTAGCTCTGGCCGCCCTTGTTGCGATAGAATGCGGGAAAGATGCGCAATTGAGGGTCGGTGATAATGTCCAGTGCGCCGAGTTCGATATTTTCACCGACGTGGATGCTGATATTGTTCATCGACAGATTCAGGCTTTTTGCGGCCAGAACCAGCGACATCGACGGAATATAGCTGCCGTAGTATTCGATGGCCAGCGGCTCGGTCCGGACCTTGCCGTCGCCATCCACGACGATGTTCAGGTGGCCGAGGCCTATGGCGGCTTTCGCCAGCTCGGGGATCGGATAGCGGATGCGGCTGGCCGTGACCGGCTCGCCGTCCGGGCTGTCAGTGACCGAGGGGATGGCCATGCGGCTGACGTAGTCGGGCAGTTTGCGTTCCCTGTTGTCGCGCGGCGCGCCGATATCAAAGAATACCGGTAGCAGGGTGGTGCCGGAACGTTTGATCGCCCGGCTCAGAACCCGGTCCCCGTCCATGGCCTCGGCTTCGGCGATGATGCGTGCCGCTTCCTTGGTTTTACCTTGCTGTTTCAGGATCTCGGCCAGCTGATACTGGGAGCTCAGGCCCGGCGGCGTCGGTTGCGGTTTGTACAGCGGGATATCGACGGCGATCAGGCTGGCGCCGGCTTCGGAAAGCTTGTCGATCATGTTGCCGATCACCGAACGGGGCCACGGCCAGCGGCCGATGCGGTCGATCGAGTCGTCATCGATGGCCAGGATGACAATATTGTCGCTGGCCGGCTGGGTACTGGCCTTGACTCCCATGTCGTAGGCCTGATATTCCAGGCTTTTGAAAGGGCTGAAACCACCCAGGTATGCTGCAATAAAAAGCGCCGTAACAACGGTGCTGATAAACCAGTCAGATTTCCAAAAAGCGCCTTGATTCAAAGGAATTGCCCCTCCATGTTCATGCAATATAGCATGCCATGCCTGTAAGTGCCATATAAACCGTATATTGGCAACAATACCGCCCCCGTGGCAAGTGTCCGTTTCGTCCTTCCGGCCATGCCTTGCACACCGGGCATGAATGTGCCCGCCAGCGGGGCGCATGAAGCGGTTGACAGCCACCGGGCGCCTGCCTAACGTTCGCGCTCCTTAATCCCCGGTAGCTCAGTTGGTAGAGCAGGTGACTGTTAATCACCCTGTCGCTGGTTCGAGTCCGGCCCGGGGAGCCAGATATGGCCCGCACATGTTGCGGGCCTTTTTCGTTGCCGGATGCCCGTCCGATTTGTGGAGTCGGGCTGCAATGCATAGAGTCG
>JAJRVH010000051.1 GCA_021545625.1 Zetaproteobacteria bacterium | reverse complement strand
CCGTGAATCGGATCGCCGCCCATGCCGATGCAGCAGCTCTGGCCGAGGCCCGTTTCGGTCAGCTGCGCCACCGCTTCGTAGGTCAGCGTGCCGGAGCGGGAAATCACGCCGACGCGCCCCGGCTGGTGAATGTGACCGGGCATGATGCCGATCTTGGCCTGGCCCGGCGTGATAATGCCCGGGCAGTTCGGCCCGATCAAAAGCGGCGGCTGCGCCATGGCCGCCAGCTGCGCCCTGACCTTCAGCATGTCCAGCACGGGAATGCCCTCGGTAATGCAGACGATCAGGGCAATCCCCGCTTCGGCCGCCTCGATGATCGCCGCCGCTGCAAAGCGTGGCGGCACGAAGATCACGCTTGCCTCGGCGCCGGCCTTCTCCACGGCCCCGGCCACCGAATCGAACACCGGCCGGTCCAGATGCATTTGCCCGCCCTTGCCCGGCGTGACGCCGCCCACCAGATTCGTGCCGTAGGCGATCATCTGTTCGGAATGAAACGTCCCCTGCCGGCCGGTAAACCCCTGGCAGATCACCCGCGTTTCACGGTTCAGAAGGATACTCATGCCAGCGCCTCCACGGCCATCTCGGCCGCCTGATCCAGATCAGCAGCCCAGCGCACATCCAGTCCGGCATCCCGGACGATGCGCCGACCCTCCTCCTCGTTCGTGCCGACCAGACGCATGATCACCGGCACCCGCATCGGATGGGTCTTGATCGCCTCCAGCAGACCATTGGCGATGATATCGCAGCGCACGATGCCGCCGAAGATATTGACCAGCACCGCCCGCACATGCGCATCGGAAAACAGCAGCCTGAATGCCTCCGTCACCGTTTCGACACTGACGCCGCCGCCGACATCGAGGAAATTCGCCGGCTTCGCCCCCTTGAGCTGGATAATATCCATCGTCGCCATCGCCAGACCTGCGCCATTGACCATGCAGCCGATATTGCCGTCCAGTGCGATATAGTTCAGCCCGTAACGGGCCGCCTCCGTCTCGCGGGGATCCTCCTCGTCCGGATCGCGCAGGGCGGCCATATCCGGTTGCCGGTACAACGCATTGTCATCGATGGATATCTTCGCATCGAGCGCGATCCATGCATCGCTTTCGGTACGGATCAGGGGGTTGAGCTCCAGCAGGCTGCAATCGCGCTCGACGAATACGCGGTACAGCCGCCCGGCAAGCTCGGCGAACCCGTCGGCGGCCCTGCCCTGCAGCCCCAGGAAAGCGGCCATCGCCGCGCAGTCGTCCGCCGTCAGCCCGTCCCCGACCGATAACGGCCGCGTCAGAATACGCTCCGGCGTGGCGGCCGCCACAGCCTCGATATCCATGCCGCCGTCCGGACTGACGACAAAGGCGATGGCCTCGGCTTCGCGGTCGATCAGCAGCGACAGATAGTATTCGCCGGCGATATCGACCCCTTCCTCGATATAGAGTTTGTGAACCACCCTGCCGTCTGGCCCCGTCTGTCTGGTCACCAGCCTGGAGCCGAGCAATGCCCCGGCTGCTTCCGCAACCGCCCCGGGCGAATCACACAATCGCACGCCGCCGGCCTTGCCCCGACCACCGGCATGGATCTGGGCCTTGACGACCCACGGCGCATCGCCGAGATCACGAACCGCGGCCACCGCCTCGTCGACCGATTCCGCCAGCCGTCCTCGCGGCACCGGCACGCCGAACGCCTTTAATACCACCTTGGCCTGATATTCATGTATATTCAAATCCAGTTCTCCCGATCCTGCGTCTCGACGATGGCCTTAAAAATGATTGAAGCCGTCCACGGTCTCGACCAGCTCCTTCACCGCCGCCATCGAATGATGCAGGGCCTGCTTCTCCCCGTCCGACAGATCCAGCTCGATCACCGCCTCGACACCGGCACCGCCCAGCTTGCATGGCACGCCCAGGTAATAGCCATCCACGCCGTATTCGCCTTCCAGATAGGCCGCGCAGGGAAGGATGCGCTTGTTATCCTTCAGAATCGCCTCGGCCATCTCGACCACGGCCGCGCCCGGCGCATAGAAGGCCGAGCCGGTCTTCAGCAGGCCGACGATCTCCGCCCCGCCGTTGGCAGTCCGCTCGCAGATCGCCGAAACGCGTTCCTGCGGCAACATCTCGGTGATCGGAATGCCGGCCACCGTCGAATAGCGCGGCAGCGGCACCATCGTATCGCCATGACCGCCAAGCACGAAGGCATTGACGTCCTCGATCGACACGTCCAGCTCATCGGCGATAAAGGTGCGCATGCGCGCCGAATCAAGCACGCCGGCCATGCCGATCACCCGCTGTTTCGGAAAGCCGGATACCTTCAGGGCCGTATAAACCATCGCATCAAGCGGATTGGTAACGACCAGAATCACACAGTCCGGCGAATGCTCGACGATCTGGCGCGTGACTTCGCTGACGATCTTTACATTCGTTGAAAGCAGGTCGTCGCGACTCATGCCCGGCTTGCGGGCGATGCCGGCCGTGATAATCACCAGGTCGGAACCGGCCGTGGCAGCATAGTCCTGCGAACCGATGACCACCGCATTATAGCCCTGGATCGGCGAGGCCTCATGCATGTCCAGTGCCTTGCCCTGCGGCACGCCCTCGACGACATCGATCAGCACGATATCGGCCAGCTCCTTCTGGGCCGCCAGAAAGGCCGCCGTCGCGCCAACGTGACCGGCTCCAACCACCGTCACCTTCTTGCGATGAAACCCTGCCCTCCCCGTATCCCTTGTTTCAGATCAGCGCATGACGACACCTCCTCGGAAATCGGCACGAAAGCTCCGCTTCGGGTCAGCCTTCGCGCTGCCCAAACATAAACCCGCCGCCGACCGATGTCGAACGTCATATCGCGCTATGCTATCCTCGCCGAATGGGTCTGAAGCACGCGAATCACGGAACTTCCACTGACATGTTGCCGGATGCGTTGCTGTCGGTGGCGCGAACCATGGATACGGCCGGCGGCCGGGCCTGGCTGGTCGGCGGTTGCGTGCGCGATCTGCTGCTCGACATCACCCCCAAGGACTTCGATCTCGAGGTCTACGGACTGGATGCCGAAACCCTGGAGCGCACGCTGGCCCCGCTGGGGCGCACGCAGCATGTCGGCAAACAGTTCGGCGTCCTCAAGCTCTGGCACCGGGGGCTGGAAATCGACGTGGCACTGCCCCGCTGCGAGAAAAAAAACGGCCACGGCCATCGTGGCTTCAGCGTCCACTGCGACCCGGCCATGCAACCGGCACGTGCAACATTGCGGCGCGACTTCACGATCAATGCGATGATGCTCGATCTACTGAACGGCGAACTGCTGGCCCTCCACAACGGCCGGCGCGACCTCGAACAGCATATCCTCCGTCATGTCTCGCCCGCCTTCGCCGAAGATCCGCTGCGACCACTGCGCGGCATGCAGTTCGCCGCCCGCTTCCGGCTGAAGCTGGCGCCGGAAACCGCCGCGCTGTGCCGCCGCATGCTGGATGAGGCGCATACCCTTCCGGCCTCACGCATCTGGATCGAATGGCGGAAATGGAGCCATGCCGCCTCGCCGTCATACGGCCTTGTCGCGCTGGCGGACAGCGGCTGGCTTGCACTCTATCCGGAGCTTACCGCCCTGCAGGACTGCCCGCAGGATCCCCGCTGGCACCCGGAAGGCGATGTCTGGCGACATACGCTGCAGGTTGTCGATCAGGCGGCAGGCATCGCCAGCCGGCAGCAGCTGTCCCTGTCGGACCGGGAAATCCTGCTGTTTGCCGCACTGTGCCATGATCTCGGCAAACCGGCCACGACCGTGCGCTATGAAAACGGCCGTATCGGCTCGCCGGGCCATAGCGAGGCCGGCATGCCGCTCACGAAAAGCTTTCTGCAACGCATCCATGCACCGCGCCGCATGGCGCAATATGTTCTGCCGATGGTACACGACCACATCACCCACCTGCACGGTGAAGCCACGCCGCGCGCGGTTCGCAGGCTGGCTCATCGCCTGCAACCGGCCACCATCGAGCTGTGGGAAATGCTGGTCGAGGCCGATGCCTCGGGCCGCGCCCCGGCCGCGCCCTCGCGCCCGGCGCTGAACTGGCTGCAGATGGCCATGGACATGCAACAGCACCGCAACAGTCCAAGCCCGATCCTGAGCGGCCGCTTGCTGATGAAGCTGGGCCTCGAACCGGGACCCGCCATGGGGAGGCTGCTGAAACAGGCCTATCAGGCCCAGCTTGACGGCGTGTTCCATGATGAGAATACGGCGCTTGACTGGTGCCGGGAACAACTGCGCGAAAAACCGCCCAGGCCCGACGAAAAGGGCTAGACCGCGGATTCCCCGGCCAGTCGCAATTCGATGCGCCGGGCCAGCCACAGCCCGACCTCGAACAGCAGCAGCATCGGGATCGCCAGCAACACCTGCGAAATGATGTCCGGCGGCGTCAGAATGGCGGCAAAGATAAACATCCAGACAATAACAAAGCGGCGCTTCTCGGCCAGACGGGAGGCGCTGACCAGTTGCAGGCGAGCCAGCAAGGTCAGGATGATCGGAATCTCGAAGCTGAGCCCGAAGGCGAACATCAGCTTCAGAAACAACGACAGATACTCCTTCACCGCCGGCAGCGCCTGGATATGTTCGGTCGCGAAACCGAGAAAAAAGGTAAAAATCAGCGGGAATACGACGTAATAGGCAAAGGCTCCACCGGCCAGAAACAGCAACACGCTGCTGATCACCACCAGCCGGAACAGGCGTTTCTCGTTGGCATACAGACCCGGCGCCACAAAGGACCAGATCTGGTAGAAACTGACCGGCGACGTGGCGAACAGGCTCAGGAACAAGGCGATTTTCAGATAGGTAAAGAAAACGTCCGGCGCGTTCAGGAACACCATCCGGGTACCGGCCGGCAGGGCCTGAAGCATCGGCGCCGCCATGAACTCGAACACCGGCTCGGAGAAATTCATCAGCACCGCGACCCCGAGCAGATACACGATCAGCGACAACCGCAACCGCGCCTGCAGCTCCTTCAGATGAGCAACGATGTTCTGGCCGGTTTCACTCATAAGCCGGGCTTG
>JAJRVH010000050.1 GCA_021545625.1 Zetaproteobacteria bacterium | reverse complement strand
TCTGGTGCTGGCGACTGTTTCGGCATCAATGAAGGGCAGGAAGCGTACGCGGATCGTGCCCGGCTTCTTGATGAAGCCGTTTTTCGGCCAGCAGACGCCGGCATTGGTGGCCATCGGCAGGATGCCGACGCGGGCCTTGTGGGCCAGCACGATGCCGCCGGGCTGGTATTTGCCGGTTTTGCCGGGAGCCGAGCGCGTACCCTCGGGAAAGATCACGACCCAGCGGCCGTTTTTCAGAAAGCGGCTTCCCTGCCGGATCACCTGCTTGATCGCTTCTCGCGGGTTGCCGCGACGAATGGCGATCGTGCCCATGATGGCCAGCGCCCAGCCGAAGAAGGGGATGTAGTAAAGCTCCCGCTTCAGAATCCAGACATAGGGCGGAACAAGGATCGGCATGGCGATCGTTTCGGCGGCTGACTGGTGCTTGGCCATGACCACGCAGGGCTCGTCGGGCAGGTGTTCGCGACCCTCGACGCGGAGGCGGATGTTGCAGAACAGGTTCAGCATCCAGAACGTCGACAGCGACCATGCCCGGGCCCAGAACCAGGCGGCGCGGAAGCCGAAGATGCGCGTGGCCATCAGCAGCACGGAAAAGAGCACGGTCGACGCCGTGAAGCAGAGATTGAACAGCGTGGATCGGATCAGGAGCATCGGTGTTCCTCCAGCAGGGCGTCGGTGGCGGCGGCCAGATCCGCAAAGGCGGGAATCTGCGGCATCAGCCGGCGCGATTTTTCCAGAATCGCGTCGGCATCGCCATAGCCGGAACGCACCAGCCAGGCCGGCACGCCGGCCGCATCGGCCGCCTGCACGTCGCGCAGTGAATCGCCGATCATCAGCGCTTCTTCGGGCGGGCAATGCAGGGCTTGCAGCGCATTGAGCAACAGGCCGGGCCTCGGCTTGCGGCAGGCGCAGCCCTCGTCGGGGCCATGCGGGCAGTAGCCGACATGGTCGATGCGGCCCCCGGCCTCCTCGATGCACAGCAGCATGCGGGCATGGATGGCGTCAAAGGTCGGCTGGTCGAGCATGCCGCGCCCGAGCGCCGACTGGTTGCTGGCGATGGCAAGCCGGATGCCGGCCTGCGTCAGGCGGGCAATGGCCTCCAGGCTGCCCGGTATTGGCCGCCATTGTTCGGGAGTGAGAATATAATCCGGCGAATCGAAATTGATCACGCCGTCGCGATCGAGCAGAACGACTTTCGGCATGGGCGTACGGTACGGTCAGGCGGCCGCGAAGGGAAGCGCCCCGTTGAGGAGAGGCAGAAACGAAAAGAGCGGCCCGAAGGCCGCTCCCTGCGTCGGGCTGGACTGAATCAGCCAAACACCGGAAAATGCGCCGAGGATGCCATGAAGAACAGCATCGGAATCGACAGCAGCGTGTTGATGCGGCTGGCCATCAGGGCCTTCTTGCCGGCGGCGGCCTTGGCGTCGGCATCCGCCTCGACCATGCCGATCACCTTCTGCTGGTTCGGCCAGATGATGAAGAACACATTGGCCCACATGATGATGCCGAAGGTGGCGCCGATCATGATGTCGACGCTGATCGCGTCCGCACCACCGCTCTTGTAGAGGCCGGCCAGCAGCAGCAGGCCGAAGATGACGGTGAACAGCGCGCCGAAGCGGAACCAGAACAGCGCGCGGCGGACAATGCTGCCTTCCTTGAACAGGTCGGCCTTGGTTTCGGCGGACACGCCGCCCAGCGACGGAACCTGCACGAAGTTGAAGTAGTACAGCAGGCCGATCCAGGTGATGCCGGCCAGGAAGTGGCCCCAGCGCGCGGCGGCCCCCAGCATTTCATCGGCGGCCAGGCCGCCGCCGGTGGCGCTGGCGATGCCGATCAGCACGGCCGTCAGCACGAAACCGGCGATAATGGTCAGTTTGTGGTCTTGTAGTATTTTCATAGATCCTTCTCCATCGGATTTCGGTGAAATCCATTATAGTCTCGCGGAAGGCCGAATAATAGCCGATTGTTTTACTCGGGTAATTAACAGAAAAACTACGGGTATCCCGATCACGAAAAAAGCCGCCCGAAAAGGGGCGGCTTTCGATGGCGGCAACGCTTGCGCCGCTTATTTCTCGGTCGAGCAAACCAGCTCTTCCTCGATCTTGCCGCTTTCGACTTCGTCGATGATCTTCTGATAGTGCTCGTTGACCGGGCAGCCGCAGCTGTGCTGGGTCGTTGCATGCAGGCGGGCCTGCTCGATGTGCCACTGGGCGACTTTCAGATGCTGATCTACGTTCATGATTTCAAATCCTTTCCAATTGCGGGTTTCGGCGGCATGCCGCCGTGGCCGACAAGCATAGCAGCGCTCCGGCGAAAAACAAAAGCCGCCGGCGCGGGCTTGCATAAAGTCTGGATATGCCATACCAATCGCCTATCATTATCGGACCGTTCCGGCCGGAGCCGCGCGGCTTATTCCATCCCGAAGGGGGCATCATGACATCCGAAGCGAAACTGTCCTGGCAGCCGGGCAAGCGGGATCTGCTGTTTCTGGCCATCGTCGCGGCCGTGATCACGCTGCTGGTGCTTGGCACCAGCGAGCGCACGACCAAGGCGGTGCCCGACGACGATACGCATCGCCATGCGACCTCGCGCGCGGCCTGCATGAGCTGCCATGACAGCGGCGGCGTGCGTCCGCAACCGGCCGGACACACAAAGGCCGACCAGTGTTTCCAGTGTCATGCCCAGCCCAGGGGCTGGGGCAAGTAGCGATGCAGTGCATCGGCATCAGCAGCAAGCCCGGCGACAGCCGCGCCATCGAACTGGCCGGCGAGCTGCGTGACTGGCTGCTGGCGCGCCGTTGTTCGGTGGTGGTCGATGCGAATCTGGCCGATTCGCTCGGCGCCGGTGCCGGCGAATGCCTGCCGCTGGGCAGCATGGCGGATCGCGTCGAGCTGGTCGTCGTGCTGGGTGGCGACGGCACGCTGCTGCACGTGGCCCGTCAGTTCATCGATTCGCAGGTGCCGATTCTCGGCATCAACCTTGGCCGCCTCGGCTTTCTGACCGAAACGCCGATCGGCAGCATGTTCGATGCGGTGGCCGAGATTCTGGCCGGCAATCTGAAGACCAAACATCATTTCAGCCTGCATGCCGAAAGCTGGCGCGGCGACGAGAAGCTTGGCGAGGGGCATGCGATGAACGATGTCGTGCTGCAGCGGCGCGAGCATCCGCGCATGATCGGCTTCGAACTGCTGGCCCGCGACCAGCTGGTCTTCCGGATGCGCGGCGACGGCCTTGTGCTGGCGACGCCGGCCGGCTCGACGGCCTATGCCCTGTCCGCCGGAGGGCCGATCGTGCATCCCGAGGTGGATGCGATCAGCGTCGTACCGGTCTGTCCGCACACGCTGTCCAACCGGCCGATCATCGTGCCGGCCAACGATGTGATTCAGCTGCATCTGGTCGAATCGCCGCTGCCTGCGGCGCTGAATCTGGATGGCCAGGAGCATATGGTGGTCCACGAGGGGGATCGGGTGCTGATTCGCAAGGGGGGCATGATCTCGCTGGTCTACCTGCCTGAACGGCATTACTACCAGGTGCTGCGCAGCAAGCTGAACTGGGCCGGCCAGGTCGAACAGGGCCCCGGGAACTGAGCCGGTGCTGACATCGCTGACCATTCGCCAGTTCGCATTGATGGAGAGCGTCCAGCTTGAGCTGGATGCGGGCATGACCGTGTTTACCGGCGAAACCGGGGCCGGCAAATCCATCCTGATCGATGCGCTGGGGGCCGCTTTCGGCAGCCGCGCCAGCGCCGACTGGGTGCGTCACGGGGCGGATCGCGCCGAGGTGATCGCCACCTGGGCCCATGATGCGGGTCATGCCGCCTGCGGGAGGATCGCCGCGCTGCTTGCCGAACAGGACATCGACATCGACGATGAACTGATCCTGCGTCGCATCATCGGCCGCGACGGGCGCTCGCGCGCCTATGTCAACGGCGTGCCCGTGGCGTTGAAAACATTGCAGGCGATCGGTGCGCTGTGTCTGGATCTGCATGGCCAGCACGAACATCAGGCGCTGTTGCAGGCCGATTTCCAGCGCCGCCTGCTCGATGCGGAGCTGGGCGATATGCTGGAGAAGGTGGCGGATGCCTACGGGCAATGGCAGGCCGCCGAAACGCAGCTGGCCTCGCTCAGGCGGAACCGGGGCGATACTGAACAGCAGGCGACCTGGATGCGCGAGGAGCTGTCTCGCCTGGAAACGCTCGATATCAGCGAAGGACTGGCCGAAGAACTGCAGCAGCAGGTCGAGGCCGGCCGGCATCACGCACAGGTCCAGCAGGCGGCGGCCGAGGCGCTGAACCTG
>JAJRVH010000049.1 GCA_021545625.1 Zetaproteobacteria bacterium | reverse complement strand
CCGGACGCTGGTGCGGGCGGCGCGCGATATGGGGGTGCGCGTTATCGATCGTTGCAACCTGACCATTATCGAGGAGGTTGGCTATGAATGGCTGGCCCCGTTTTTGGCCGAGCAGCAGGTCGAGGTCGTGGCATCGCTGCCCTGCTATCTGGAGGACAATGTCGATGCCCAGCGTGGTAACGGCGTGTTCGAGGCGAGCATCGCAGCCCTGAAAAAATTGAATGCGCTGGGCTATGGCGATGCCGGCCGGACGCTGACGCTGGTTTATAACCCGCAGGGGGCGCATCTGCCGCCGCCGCAGGCCGAGCTTGAGGTCGCCTACAAGCGCGAGTTGGCCGAACGTTTTGGCATCAGCTTTACGCAGCTGTTCACGATCACGAATATGCCGATCCGCCGTTTCGGCAGCTGGCTGATTTCCCGGGGGCAGTTTGCCGACTATATGCAGCTTTTGAAGGACAACTACAGCGAGGCCAATCTGCAGGCGGTCATGTGTCGCTCGCTGATCAGCGTGGACTGGCAGGGCTTTGTCTATGACTGCGATTTCAACCAGATGCTGGAGTTGCCGCTGGCGGACCGGCGGGCCGGGCGGCGGCATTTGCGCGACCTGACGGGCGTGGATCTGACCGGCATGCCGATCGTGGTCATGGATCACTGCTATGGCTGCACGGCCGGCCAGGGTTCCAGTTGCGGCGGCGCGCTGGAAGACTGATGATTTCAATCTGAGGAGAACGGGAAACATGAGCGTGGAAGCAGACAATATTCGCCAGCATGTGCGCAAATCCTATGCCGAGGTGGCCGAGGCCAGCAACGAGGGCGCGTGCTGCGGCGAGGCATCGAGTTGTTGCGGTGTATCGGACGATGCGGCGATCAATACGCTGATTTCGACCCGGCTCGGCTATTCCGAGGAGGATATCCAGAAGGTGCCCGAGGGCGCGGATATGGGGCTGGGCTGCGGCAATCCGCGAGCCATCGCGGCATTGCGGCCGGGAGAAACGGTGATTGATCTGGGCAGCGGCGGCGGTTTTGACGCTTTTCTGGCCGCCCACGAGGTGGGCGATACAGGCCACGTGATCGGCATCGACATGACGCCGGCCATGTTGTCCAAGGCGCGCGCCAATGCCGATAAGGGAAGGTTCGCCAATGTCGAATTCCGGCTGGGCGAAATCGAGCACCTTCCGGTGGCCGACGGGACGGCCGACGTGATCATATCCAATTGCGTGATCAATCTCTCGCCGGACAAGGCACAGGTGTTTCGCGAGGCATTCCGGGTTCTGAAGCCGGGCGGTCGCCTGGCCATCTCCGATGTCGTGGCTACGGCTGAAATGCCGGAGGATATGAAGAACGATCCCCGTCTGCATGTCGGCTGCATGGCCGGCGCGTCACTGATCGACGATCTGGAGGCGATGCTGAAAGCGGCGGGCTTTGTCGATATCGTGATTGCGCCGAAGGATGAGTCGCGCGGCTTTATCCGCGACTGGGCGCCGGGGCGCGGTGTCGAGGATTATGTGGTGTCTGCCTATATCGAGGCGGTCAGGCCGGCCCGTTCCGTCACCTCCTGCTGCTGAGCCTGTAAGAAGCGGTCATGACTTGCGACTGATCGTTCAGGCACGCGCCAGTCGCGTGCGGTAACGAATGATCGAGGAGAAGCCATATGAAGAAATTTCTGGGAATAACGGCGGCGCTGGCGCTGATGACGGGAGCGTTCGCATGGCCGGCTGCAGCCGGCGATCACGATATGAACCCGTGTAATCCGTGTGCGATGAAGCAGATGAATCCGTGCAATCCGTGTGCCATGAAACACGGGAAGATGAATCCATGTAATCCCTGCGCGATGGAAAAGCATATGAAGGGTCATAATCCGTGCTCGATGAAGCATGAGAAGATGAATCCGTGTAACCCATGCGCGATGAAGCATATGTAGATTCGGGCCGGTTCCGGACGACAGGCCCCGCCTTTCGTGCGGGGCCTTTTCATACCATGTAAGGATGCGGCGCATGGTGCGACTCCTTGTGCAAGGCGTCTTCAGGGGCGCCGGATAATGGAGGATACCTATGAAACGAATACTGATGATCACGGCCGCCATGGTCATGGGCCTGATGAGCGCGCCGGCGATGGCGGTCAACCCGTGTAATCCCTGCGCGATGAAGAAGAACGTTAACCCCTGCAACCCCTGTTCGATGAAGCAGTCTGCGAATCCATGCAACCCCTGTGGTATGAAAAAGCCGGCTGCCGGGCAGTGGGGAACGCCGGGCAATACGGCCATCCGCCCGCATGCCTTCGACAATTTCCAGCAGGCCGTGGATCTCGGGCGCAGGATGTGGAATGATGACAAGCTCGGCACTTCGGGATTGTCCTGCCTGTCCTGCCACGGCGACCATGCCTTGCTGAATCTGGATCGCAACCGGAATTTCCCGCATTTCGTGAAGATGGTCGGCGATGTCGTAACCCTGGATCAGATGATCAATTACTGCATGCTCAATCCGATGAAGGGCAAGCCCTTTGCCAGGGATTCAAAGGAACTGACCGCGATGGCGGCCTACTACCGGGCCTATCGCATCCAGTACCTTCGTGAACACCGCCATCCCTGAGCGCATCTCGGGCCGGGGCATCCATGGCCCGGCTTGCCGTCACTCATGAAAGACATTGGAGTGGTTTGCATATCATTGCACTGGCATAAGGGAATGGCCACCGGCCATTCCCTCACGGATTAGGGAGCAGGCATGAAACAGGTCTGGATGGCGATATCATTGCTGCTGGCGGGGCTGACGCTGACGGCTGCTGCTGTCGACCCCGGTCTGCCGGATGGCTACTGGGATATGCCGGAGGCCGGCGGGGGCGGGGTTCCGCATGGCTGGTCGGATCTGGAGACGGATCTGCGTCCGGAGGCCTGCGCACAGTGCCATGCGGCCCAGTTCGACGCATGGAAGGAGAGTCGCCACGCGCATGCCTATTCGTCCGGCCTGGTCGGTCAGTTCCCCGATATGGGGCCCGCCGGGGCCAACAGCTGCCTGCAGTGCCATGCGCCGCTGAACGAGCAGCTGTATGCCGGCGAGGCCGATATGCTTGCATCGATCCGCGTGAGGCTTGAACAACCGCGGGGCTTCAGCCCCGATAGCGATCCCGACGCGCTGCATCTGCCGCTGCGCCATGCCGGCGTGAGCTGTGCCGTTTGTCATGTGCGCGGCTGGCGGCGTTTCGGGCCGCCGCCACGCGCATCCATGGCGACCGGACATCAGGACGGGCCGGTACATGGCGGATTCACGGCGACCGCGGCATTCGAGTCCTCGGAGTTCTGCGCTACCTGTCATCAGTTTCCGTCATCGATGGCGATCAACGGCAAGCCGCTGGAGAATACGCTGGCGGAATGGCAGGCGAGCCCGTTTGCCGGCAGCGGAGTGACATGTCAGCAATGTCATATGCCGGATCGCAGGCATGAGTTTCGCGGCATCCATGACCCGGCCATGGTTCGCAAGGGGGTCGCTTTCGAGCTGACCTGGAAGCGCCGGGCGGCGGTGCTGGCTGTCACATCGACGTGGATCGGCCATGCCTTTCCGACCTACGTCACGCCGAAGGTGATGATCGAGGCCGAAGCGTTTGATGCCGGCGGCAGATCCGTGCACCGCTGGCAATGGGAAATCGTGCGCGAGGTGTATTACGACAACGGCTGGCGGGAAAAGCGCGATACGCGCCTGATGCCGGGAGAAAGGCGGGAGTTCGTCGCCTCGCCGTTGCCCGCCGATGCGGTGGCCGTGCGCTATCGCGTGCGGGTGATCCCCGACCATTTCTACAAGGGCGTCTATCGCTCCCTGCTGGGTGGCGATATGCAGCAACTGGCGGAAGACCATATTCGCGAGGCCAGCCGTCAGGCCGGACT
>JAJRVH010000048.1 GCA_021545625.1 Zetaproteobacteria bacterium | reverse complement strand
TGGGCGACAGCGACTCCGAGAACGCATAAAGAGGGTTAGACCATGTTGCAACCAAAGAAGATTCGCTGGCGCAAGCATCACAAGGAGCTGCAGCGCATTCGCGGCAAGAGTCCGCGCGGCGCCAGCCTGAATTTCGGCCAGTTCGGCCTGAAGGCGATGGAGCCTGGCCGTATCACCGCGCGTCAGATTGAAGCTGCGCGTATCACGATGAACCGTCATGTGAAGCGCCAGGGGCGCGTCTGGATCCGCATGTTTCCGGATCTGCCGGTTTCGAAGAAGCCCGCCGAAGTGCGCATGGGCAAGGGCAAGGGTTCGCCGGAGTACTGGGTGGCGGCTGTGCGTGCCGGACGTATTCTGTATGAAATGGACGGCGTCAGCGAGGAGCTGGCCCGCGAGGCGCTGACGCTGGCGGCCGCCAAGCTGCCGATCCGTACCAAGGTAGTAGTACGTGGAGTTGGACGATGAGCGACGTAAAGAAAGCCAAGGAGCTGCGCGAGCTGAATGATGCGGAGCTGAAGAGCCGCATGGACGAACTGGCCGCAGAAAACATGAAGCTGCGCTTCCAGAAGGCGACGATGCAGCTGAACAATACCGCCCGTGTTGGACAGGTGCGCCGCGAAATCGCGCGCATCAAGACCATTCTGGCTGAGCGCGGCTGAGGAGTAGGATAGAATGTCTGAAGCAACAAGTAACAAGCGTACCCTGGAAGGGGTGGTTGTGAGCAACAAGGGCGACAAGACTGTCGTGGTTCAGGTGGAACGGAAGTTCCTGCATCCGCGTTATCGCAAAACGGTTCGTTCGCACAAGAAATACATGGCCCATGATGCGGAAAACACCTGCAACATCGGCGATACCGTTCGCATTGTCGAATCGGCTCCGATCTCGCGTCGCAAGCGCTGGGTGATGGAAACCGTTCTGACGCGTGCAGAACAGCTGTAATCGGGAGGTTTTGATATGATTCAGAATGAAACCGTACTCCAGGTCGCAGACAATTCCGGTGCCCGCAAGGTCAAGTGCATCAAGGTGCTGGGCGGTTCCAAGCGTCGTTACGCCCGTGTCGGCGACGTGATCGTCGTGGCGGTCAAGGAAGCGATGCCGGGTGGCAAGGTGAAGAAGGGCGAGGTTCAGCGCGCAGTCGTCGTGCGTACGGCCAAGGAGTTCCGTCGCAAGGACGGAAGCTCCATTCGTTTCGACGAGAACGCCGCAGTGCTGCTCTCCAAGCAGGACGAGCCGATCGGTACCCGTATTTTCGGTCCCGTGACGCGTGAACTCAGAACCAAGGGATATATGAAGATCATTTCCCTGGCCCCTGAAGTACTGTAAGCGGACAAGAGAGGCATATGACAATGATGGTTAAGACCAGAATCCGCAGAGACGACGAAGTGATCGTGATCGCCGGCCGCGACAAGGGCGCGCGTGGAAAGGTGGTGCGCGTGCTGCCGCAGGACGGGACCGTGCTGGTGTCCAAGGTGAACATGATCAAGCGTCACACCCGCCAGACCCAGAATACGTCCGGCGGCATCATCGAAAAGGAAGCGCCGCTGGCCATTTCGAACGTGCAGTTCTTCTGCCCGAAATGCAAGACCGGCGTTCGTCTGGGAAGCAAGGTGCTCGAGGACGGTCGCAAGGTTCGCACCTGCCGCAAATGCGGCGAAGTGCTGGACCGCTAGGAGAATAGACGATGGCTCGTTTGAAAGAGATGTATAAAGAGAAGGTTGTGCCGGCCCTGAACAAGGAGTTCGGTTACAAGAACCCGATGCAGACGCCGACGATCACCAAGATCGTCGTCAACATGGGTGTCGGCGAGGCAGCCCAGAACTCGAAACTGATGGAAGGCGCGCTGGCGGACATGGCGGCGATCACCGGCCAGCGGCCCGTGACGACCCGCGCCCGCAAGTCGATCGCCAACTTCAAGCTGCGCGATGGCATGCCCGTCGGCTGCCGCGTGACGCTGCGCGGCGACCGCATGTGGGAGTTTCTGGACCGGCTGGTGAATATCGCCCTGCCGCGTATCCGCGACTTCAAGGGCGTGTCGCCGAAGTCCTTCGACGGACGCGGCAACTATACGCTGGGCCTGAAGGAACAGATCATTTTTCCTGAAATCGACTACGACAAGGTCGATAAGGTGCGCGGCATGGATATCACCATCTGCACCACCGCCAAGACCAATGATGAAGGCCGCGCACTGCTCAAGCAGTTCGCCATGCCCTTCCGTAGTTAAGAGGAGTAAACCATGGCTTCCAAGAGAATGATTGCGAAATGTAATCGCAAGCCAAAATTCAAAGTGCGCGCCTATACGCGTTGTCAGCTTTGCGGCCGTCCGCATTCGGTCTACCGCAAGCTCGGCATGTGCCGTATCTGTCTGCGCAAGCACGCCCTTGCCGGTGAGATCCCCGGCATGGTCAAGTCAAGCTGGTAAGGGGTAACACACCATGATGATGGATCGCATTGCCGATATGCTGACGCGCATTCGTAACGCGCAGATGGCAAAACTGGAAAAGATTGAGATGCCGGCCAGCAAGATGCTCGAGTCGCTGGCGGAGCTGCTCAAGGAAGAGGGCTATATTGCCGCCGTCAAGAGCTATAACCACAAGGGGCACCGCTTCCTGCGCCTGACCCTGCGTTATGACGACGAGGGCGAGCCGATCATCCAGGAGATCACGCGCGTCTCCAAGTCCGGTCGCCGCGTTTACGCCGGGGCCGACGAGCTGCCGCGCGTGCGCAATGGCTATGGCGTGGCCATCATCAGCACGTCCAAGGGAATCATGACCGACAAGAAGGCTCGCGAGGCCCGCGTGGGCGGCGAAGTCATCTGTACGGTATTTTGAGGTAGATTATGTCACGTATTGGTAAACAACCGATTACGGTTCCTGCCGGTGTTGAGGTTCGCATCGGTCAAGATTCCGTCACCGTCAAGGGACCGAAGGGTGAACTTGTTTCGCCGCTGTTTCCGGGCATCACCGTTGCCCAGGAGGGCAACGAGCTGCAGGTCAGCTGCAGCAACATGGATGACAAGAAGACCAAATCTTTCTTCGGTCTGGTCCGCGCCCTTCTGGCCAACAACGTGATCGGCGTATCCACCGGCTTCCAGAAGGTTCTGGAGCTGCGCGGCGTCGGCTATCGCGCCCAGGCTCAGGGCAAGAAGCTGAATCTGTCACTCGGATTCTCGCATCCGGTCGAGTATGCGCTGCCGGATGGTGTGGACGCCAAGGTCGAGCAGAGCAAGATCATCATCACCGGCTTCGACAAGCAGCGCGTTGGCCAGGTTGCGGCCGAGATCCGCGCCTTCCGTCCGCCCGAGCCTTACAAGGGCAAGGGCGTCCGTTATGAAGGCGAGCATGTCGCGATGAAGGAAGGCAAGAAGGCTTAACGGCCGGATTGCATAACAGGAGTTAGGAAATGGCTGTAAAACGTTATGAATCCAACAGTGCCGTGCGTCGCGCCCGTCGCGTCCGCGCCCGCGTCAAGGCGGCGGGACGCCTGCGGCTGAGCGTGTTCCGTTCAGCCCGTCACGTCTATGCCCAGGTCATCGACGATGCGAGCGGCAAGACGCTGGCCGCGGCATCGAGTCTGGAGGCCGGCATCAAGGAAGGCGGCAACCGCAAGGGCGCCGAGGCTGTCGGCAAGCTGATCGCCGAGCGCGCCGTCAAGGCGGGTGTCACCGAGGTGGCCTTCGACCGTGGCCGCTATCCCTACCACGGCCGCGTTCAGGCTCTGGCCGAGGGTGCCCGCAGCGCCGGACTGAAGTTCTAGGAG
>JAJRVH010000047.1 GCA_021545625.1 Zetaproteobacteria bacterium | reverse complement strand
ATGCGGGCACCTTCGCCAAGCTGGAACAGTATATCAACAAGCGATCGCAGATGACGGTCAAGCGGCTGCGCGAGAACCTAGGCTAGCGTTCGGCCAGCCAGGCGCCGAGCCTGTCCAGCAGCATGCGGCAGTCCCCCCGAAGAAACACCCGCTTGCGCCGCGAGGCATGGCCGGAAACAATGGCGATATCCCTTTTCGGCATGGCGAGCGCTGCGGCCAGAAACGCGATGATCGCGGCATTGGCCTTGCCATCCTGAGCGGCCTCGGCCACCGCGATCTTGACCGCATCGCCATGCATGCCCCGCAGGCTGGGCCGCCGCGCTCCCGGCTGGGCATGGATATTCAGATACACGCCGTCCCGCCCCTGCTGAACGGCCCGCTCCAGCGCCGGATCCATCAGCCTCCCTGAAGAATCTGCATGGCCAGACGCTGCAGACTGGGCACAAGAAATTCATCCAGGAACATGATACCCAGCAGCACGAGCACCGGCGAAAAGTCGATGCCCCCCAGATAGGGAACCCGGCGGCGGACCGGAAACAGCAACGGCTCGGACAACTGGTGGATCGCCCGCACGATCGGATTGTACGGATCGGGCGAAACCCAGGACAGCACGGCCCGCGCAATCACAACGATCATCGCCGCGACGAACACAGCGTGCAGCACGCCGGCCAGCGCCTGCAGAAAATAGCCGACGATAAACATCAGCCCAGTTCCTCGGAACGCTTGCTGGCCGCCATCACGCCCTTGCGCACCGCATCGGGCAGCCCCATCTCGTACATCGCATCAAGCGCGGCCTGCGTCGTACCTCCGGGGCTGGTCACCTGATGACGCAAGGCCTCGGCCGAACGTCCGCTCTCGACCAGCATACGGCCGGCGCCCAGCGCCGTCTGGCTGGCAAGCTGTTCGGCCAGCTCCCTCGGCAACCCCAGCGACACGCCCGCCGCCTGCATCATCTCGGCCAGCAGAAAGAAATAGGCCGGGCCACTGCCCGAAATGGCGGTCACCGCATGCATCTTCGACTCGCTGTCCACCCAGGCCACTTCGCCACAGGCGCGCAAAACATATTCGGCGCGTCGGCAATGCTGCTCGTCCTCATCGCTGAACAACACCGACATACCCGCGCCGACCAGAGCCGGCGTATTCGGCATCACGCGCACGATATGCGCATCGCCTCCCAACCATTCGCCCAGCGATGCCACGCGCACGCCGGCCGCGATACTGACCACGGTGGCGTCCCCGGGCAGCGTCGTACCAAGCCCCCTGACCGCCTCGCGCATCTGCTGAGGCTTGACAGCCAGCACGACGATATCGGCATCATGGCTCGCCTTCCGGTTGTCTTCCAGCGCCTGCACCCCGTAGGCCTCGCGCAACTGCTCGCGACGCGGGGCCTGTGGTTCGGAAACCCGGATCGCTGCCGCCGCATGGCCGGCCCTGAGCAGGCCGGCAAGCAGAGCCTCGGCCATATTGCCGCCGCCTATGAAAGAGATCTTCAAATCACGCATAATCCGTCCTTGTATCTGTTTCGGGCGTGCTGCCGAACAGCAGCGTTCCCAGCCGCACCATCGTCGCCCCTTCCTCGATGGCGATACGATAGTCACCGCTCATCCCCATGCACAGCTCGCCAAGGCTCCCACCGAAGATATCGTCCCGCAAGCCGCGCAGCCTGCCAAAGGCCGCACGCACACCTTCCTCTCCTGCTGCATCCAGCCGGGGGGCCATGCCCATCAGTCCGACCAGTCGCAAACCGTCGAGACGGGATATGCCTTCGGCCAGCCCGGCCACGTTCTCCGGCATCACGCCGTGCTGTTGCGGCAGCGCCGCCAGGTTGACCTGGATCAGCACGGGCAATGCCTTGCCTGCGCGCAGTTCCGCCACCCGGCCCGCCATGGCCAGGTCCTCGCAGCTGTGCCACATGGCGGCATGACAGGCAATATATTTCGCCTTGTTTCTCTGCATCGGCCCGATCATATGCCATTCGCAACCGGGCCACCGACCGGCCCGATCGCGCAGGCTCTGCGCCCTGGATTCGGCAAAACGGCTTTCGCCGGCATCGATCAGCGTCTGCACGGCCTGCTCCGGCGCATACTTGCTCACCGCCAGCATCTTCACGCCCGCAGCGTCCAGTTCGCCGCGCAGTCGCCGCCAGCGGCCGATCAGCTGCTGCTGCCAGGTTTCAGCCATGACGCCTCAGGGCTGCGCGCGCTCCCAGAGCACGCGCTGATCCAGAGCCCGGCTCAGGGTGTGTTCATCCAGGTATTCAAGTTCCCCGCCCTCGGGAACGCCGCGGGAAATACGCGAGATCACGACATCAGCCGTCTGATAGCGTCGCGCAAGGAAATGAGCCGTTGCCTCGCCGTCGACCGTTGCGCTGGTCGCCAGGATCAGCTCCCTGACGCCGGCGGCCAGGCGACGGTCCAGGGCCGGCAGCTTCAGGGACTCCGGGCCGATACCGTCGATCGGACTCAGGCGTCCGTGCAGCACATGATAGACGCCCTGGAAACCATGGCCGCGCTCCATCATCAGCACATCGACCGGCTGCTCGACCACGCAAATCACCGACGCGTCGCGCTTGAGATGGTCGCAGAACTGGCAATGCCCCTGCTCGGCGAAACAGCCGCAGCGCTCGCAAAAACCGACCTGTTCGTGCAGCTCCTTCAGCGCCCCGGCCAGCGCCTGGCTGTCTTCGGCCGGCCGGCTCAGCAGATTGAGGCCCAGCCGCATCGCCGTCTTCGGACCGATACCCGGCAGCGAGGCAAGCATCTCCACCACCCGCCCGAGCGGCGCGGGCATGCCCGGAAAATACATCAAAGCGAAAAACCCGGCGGCAACGGCATGCCGGCCATCAGGCTCTGCTGCTTCTCCTTGCTCGCTTCCTCGACCTTCTGAAGCGCATGATTGACAGCCGCAGCGACCAGGTCCTCGATCAGCCCCTTGTCCTGCTCATCCCAGAGGCCCGCATCGATCTCGATCTTGCGCACGGACCTGTCGCCCGTCATCACGACCTTCACCATGCCGCCGCCGGACTCGCCGGACACTTCCATCCCGGCCAGCTCCTGCTGCATCTTCTCCATGTTCTGCTGCATCTTTTTCGCCTGCTGCATCATCTTGGCAATATTCATTCCTGTTCTCCTGTATCGGGACTGGCGCCGGGAGGCGTCACCCTGACCAGTTGCGCACCCATCTCCTTCATCAGCGCCTGCACATGGGGATCGTCCTCGGCATGCTGCCGCAGGCGGGCCGCCTCGGCCCTGGCCTGCCGGGCCCGCTCCTCGGACAGGGTTTCACCATCCTCGCCCTGCCGGGCCTCCCAGAGCACTTCGCGTCCCATCCATTCGGCAAAGGCCAGCCGGTCCGAAGCGGCAATGGCCCGCTGCTGATGCTTGTCCAGCGCCAGGCGAATCCTGTCAGCAAATTCGATGCAGACAACATGGTCCAGCATCGCCGCAACGCCCGGCCTGACCCTGGCGAAGGCATCGACAGCCTCCTGCCATGAAGCAAATGTCCGCCCCTGCTCATGCAACGGCAGTTCGGCGGCCTGTCCGGCATCGGGAACGGCACCGGGCTTCGTTTCGCCATCGTCCGTCTCCGGAGCGACCGGCGCCTCGGAAACGGGCGGGGTTCGCTCGCCGGCCGCGGAGACTGACCCCCGCAGCGGCGCCAGCTGATGCAGGCCGCTCAGGCGCATCACCAGCATTTCGCAGGCCATGCGCTCGTCCATCAGGCCCAGATCCCGCAAGCCCGTCAGCAATACCTGGTAGCGCAAATCCAGCGTCTGATGATCGATTCTGTCGGCATACGACTGCAGCCAGGCATCCTGTCCTGCATCGACGCCGTCCGGCAACAGCGCCCGGTCCACCAGCAGGCAGGCCAGCCGGTGCCAGAGCTCGCCCATCGCCTGCAGAATCGTCCGCGGCGCATGCCCGCCATCCATGCCCTGGCGCAGCAAGCGCAGCGCATCGCCGGTTTCGCCGGCCAGAATATGGCCGGCCAGCGTACAGACGAAACCGTCCCCAACCAGCCCCAGCGCCGCATGCACGGCCTCCGGAGTCAGATGTTCCTTGTCGTAGGCCAGTACCCTTTCGGCCAGAGACAGGGCATCGCGCACGCTGCCATCCGCAGCAGCAGCAATGGCCGCCACGGCCGCTTCATCGGCGCGTACCGACTCCCGCTCGAATACATGTTGCAGATAGTCGGCAATTTCCGACTGTCCCAGCCTGCGCAAATCGAACCGCTGGCAACGGGATCGCACCGTCACCGGCAGCTTCTCGGCCTCGGTTGTCGCCAGGATGAACAGCACCCGCTCGGGAGGCTCCTCGAGTGTCTTCAGCAGCGCGTTAAAGGCGCTTTTCGAAAGCATATGCGCTTCATCGATGATATAGACCTTGAACTTCAGCGCGCCCGGCGGATAACGCACCCCGTCGAGAATCTCGCGCACGTCATCCACGCCCGTGTGACTGGCCGCATCCATTTCCTGCACGTCAAGACAGGAGCCATCGGCAATGCCGCGGCAGGCGGCGCAGGCGCCGCACGGCTCGCCGGACTCGGGAGACTCGCAGTTTACCGCCATCGCCATCAGCCGCGCGATCGTCGTCTTGCCCACGCCGCGAATGCCGCAAAGCAGATAGGCATGGGCAAGATGACCGCCCTGCAGCGCGTTTTTCAGCGTCCGGACGACAACATCCTGCCCGACAAGATCGGTAAAACGTTGCGGCCGCCAGCGCCGGGCCAGAACCAGATACGACATCCGGCTACTCTACGTCATGCCCGGTCCGGCGCAATCTCCGGCTGCGGCCACGGCCTATTTGTCATGCAGCTCGAAAACGCCGTCCCAGTTCCGCTCCGGCGGTCGCTTCCGATAGGCGCGCACGCGTGCCAGCAGTGCTTCCGCCGGCCCGTCCGCGGCAGCGTCGCACAGACGCACCAGCATCGCCTCGGCCTCGTCGAAATGGCGCCGGAACATCATCCGCCACGCCTGTTCATAGGTTCGGGAACGCTCCAGCAAAGCCACATCGACCGAGCCGCGCGGACCAAGCGGCTGATAGATATCCACCGCTTTCGAGCGTCCGACCACGCGCACGCGATCAACAAAACGCGCCGTCACCTCGTCGCGCACCAGGTCATACGTATCGCCGGATATCAGCACCGGCGTGCGATACACCTTGTTCACGCCCTCAAGCCGGGCGGCGAGGTTCACGTGATCGCCCATCATCGTGTAATTCATGCGCGCGGTCGTTCCCATATTACCCACCACCATCGGCCCGCTGTTGATGCCGATGCGGATGTGAATCTCCGGATAGCCGCGGGCGGACCACTGCCTGCGCAAATCCGCCAGCACTGCCTGCTGCTCCAGCCCCGCGCGCACGCAGCGCAGCGCATGATCGGGCATCTCCACCGGAGCGCCGAAAAAGGCGATGATCGCATCGCCCTCGAACTTGTCGATCGTGCCGCCATGCGCGATGATGATGTCGCTCATGGCCGACAGATAGAGGTTCAGAAACCGCACCAGTTCCTCCGGCTCCAGCTGCTCGGAAAACGAGGAGAAGCCCGCAATATCGGAAAAGAAAGCCGTCATATGCCGCTTCTCCCCGCCCAGCCGCAACTGTTCGGGATGGCGGGTGAGTTCCTCGACCACCCCGGGCGCCAGATAGTGGGAAAAGGCCTCGTGGATGAACAGGCGACGCCTGGATTCGATGATATATTCGCACAATGTCACCGGCGCCGCGGCCAGCAGCGCGCCGAACAGCAGATAGGTCACCTTCAGCCACCAGCCGTAGGCCACGAACAGCCAGAAGGCAACGGACAGCAGCAACAGCGGCACGCCGATCAGGCTGATACCCTGCATGACCGGACCGCTGCGCAACACCAGGCGCCCGCACAACAGGCTGAACAGCAGAACCGCAAACAGCTCGGCCACCTCCATGACCTGCGGCCGCCGGATCGCCTCGTCATGGAGAATGTTCGACAGCGCCGCCGCATGTCCCTCAACCCCCGGAAAGGTCGAATCGAACGGGCTGGGACGATAGTCATACACGCCCGCGGCCGTCACGCCAAGCAGCACGATGGCATCCTTCAGCACGCCGGAGGGCACCCGGCCGGCCAGCACATCGGCGGCGGAAACATGGACAAACGTCCGTTCCGGGCCATAGTGATTCAGCAGCATGCCGCCGCTGCGATCGACGGGAATCCGGTGCTCGCCCAGACGCAGCTGCTCCACGCCCGCAGGGCCGATACGGGCCGACAGCTCCGGCCAGCCAAGCGCCAGCCGCAGCAGTT
>JAJRVH010000046.1 GCA_021545625.1 Zetaproteobacteria bacterium | reverse complement strand
TTTCGGGGGTGCACTTTCGCGCAACCGCCCTAGCCTCCGGGCATGGACTGGAGCCTGTTCTTCGCAGCCATGGTTTCCGCCACGCTGCTGCCCGGCGGATCGGAGGCGCTGCTGATCTATCGACTGCAACAGGGCGGCGACGCGCTGGCGCTGGTGGCGGCCGCAACCGCCGGCAATGTGCTCGGCAGCCTGATCACCTACGGCATCGGCCGCCTCGGCAACGAGGCGCTGCACAGGCATCTGGCAAACCGGTGGCTGCGCATATCGGATGCACAGATACGGCGCGCCGAGCAATGGTTCGGCCGCTACGGACAGCCAGCACTGCTGTTCGCCTGGCTACCGGTGGTCGGCGACCCCCTGTGCCTGGCGGCCGGACTTCTGAAAAGCCGGCTGGCGTGGTTCGTGACGCTGGTGACACTGGGCAAGGCCGGGCGCTACGGCCTGCTGGCCTGGAGCATGAGCTGAGGAAGAGCTAGCCTGCCAGCTGCGGCAACAGCTTCACGAGCATGGCGGCCAGGGCCATGCTGCTGCCGGCCAGCACCAGCACCGGCACCAGCAGGATGGCCGCAGCCTTGCCGGCGCCGATGCGGCAGAAACCGATCAGGCCCTGCCATATCAGATAGAGATTCAGCAGGCTCGCCAGCGCACCGACATAGGGAATGGCTGCCAAGGCCATCGGCAACGCGGCATAGGCGGAAATCTGGAAGGCATTGACGCTGGACAGCTTGCCGCCGGCAGAGGCCTTCACCGCCCAGCGCAGATACCTGGCCCACAGCCACAGGCCGATCAGCGACGCTCCCCAGGTCACCGGGAGCAGAAACAGAAACAGCATGCTGTAGAACGGAACGGATATAAAACTGAACGCGAAGATCACGATGGATACGAAGAACATCGCATCGCGGTAATAGATGGCGCGCGGCATCTTCTCGAAAAAGGCGCGCGGTCCGCCGATCAGGCCCCTGGCGGCCGGCAGAAATGAGGCGAGCGGCCGGTTGGCGGAAAAATAGATCGATGCGGATTCGCTGCTGTCAGTCATGCTAACCTCCTGAGGGTGATGGCACTCTAGCCATCACCGGCCGGCGTACAAGCCGTCAGGCAAGCCATTGCAGCCACAGCGGCAGACTCAGCAGCGAAAGGGCCGTGGACAGCGTCACCGCCTCGGCATACAGCCCCGCATCGAGCCTGAAGCGATCGCATATCACCAGCCCCAGCACCATGCTCGGCATCGCCCCCTCGATGACAACCGGCGCCAGCAGACGTTCCGGCATGCCGACACCGATGGCCGCCGCCCAGGCGATCAGCGGCATAAACAGCAACTGGATGGCCAGCACGGGCAGCAACACCGGCACCCTCGCCGCCCAGCCCGCCTGCCAGCGCAGGGCCATGCCGATCGATAACAGCATCAGCGGTACGACCGCGGAACCCAGCGTATCCAGTGCCTGATCCAGCCAGCTGGGAATGGCCAGGCCGCTGCCGCTGAGCAGCAGCCCCGTCAGTGCCGCCCACAGCGCCGGCACGCGCAACAGCGCCAGCAACGGATGCATGGCCCGGCCCGTACCGTAATGGCGAGCCAGCATGACGCCGACCGTGAACAGAAGCGGCGTGCTGGCCAGCAGGTCGAAATGGATCGCGACGAACTGACTCCATTCGCCGAATGCGCGGGTCAGCACCGGCAGCCCGAGATAGGTGAAATTGCCGAAAGCCGACGCCAGCAACAGGGCTCCGACGGCACGCCCCGCATGACTGTCGCCCAGAAAACCCCGCACGATACGGCCGTTGCCGTAGATCAGGAACGCGGCCAGCAGTGACAACAGCACAGCCAGCGCCGAAACGACAGGTATGCGCACCGTGTTCAGATCGACCGGCACCTGCCAGAGCACCTGCAGCACCAGTGCCGGCAAAAAGATATGGTAAACAGCCAGCGCCAGATGCGAGCGAATCGTTTCGGCCTGCTGTCCGCCCAGGGCCAGCCGCCAGCCGATGCCGACCACGATGATCGCGGCCATGCCGAGCAATACGCTGAACATCGTCAGATTCCGTTCACTGCCGAAACGGAGGCCATCACATCTTGTAACGGCGCTGAAGCTCGCGCCTGATGTCGCGCTCCTTGCTCGCCTGCCGCTTATCGTGCAGCTTTTTGCCCTTGGCCAGGCCGATCTCGAGCTTTGCGTAGCCGCGCTCGTTGAAATACAGCTTCAGCGGCACGATCGTCAGTCCCTTCTCCTTGAGCTTGCCGAGCAGGCGCTGGATCTCCTTCCTGTGCAACAGCAGCTCGCGCGAGCGGGCCGGATCCTTCGGATTGTTCATCGCCGCCGGCTTGTAGGGGCTTATATGGCAACCGATCAGCAGCAGGCGTTCGTTGCGGATAATACAATGGGCCTCGGCCAGATTGGCCTGCCCCAGCCGCACCGATTTCACTTCCGGCCCCGTCAGGATGATGCCGGCCTCATAGGTTTCGAGGATATGATATTCGTGCCGCGCACGGCGATTGATGATAGCCATGCGCGCATTGTAGGGAGCTGCGGATTTATTGCATCCATCCACTCGCCTTCCCGCGCGGGCACGAAAAAAGGGGCAGCCAAAGCCGCCCCTTTCATGGAAGGAAGTGCCCTTACAGAGCCTTCAGAGCCGCAATCACGGCATCGGCCTTGTCGCCGCACTTCTTCTGCGGAGGCATCTTGGTCTTGGCGTGGTCGTCGCCGGTGAACTTCTTGATTGCCTCCTTGGAGTTGCATACCCATTCCTTCAGGTGCTCCTCGTCCCAGGTCCAGTCAGCGTTAGCCAGCGCCTTGCTGTACTTCATGCCGGGAGCCGTGCCGGCCTTGCGGCCGAAAACGGTCTTCAGACCCGGGCCAACTTTCTTCTTGTCGGAATCCAGGTGGTGACAAGCCTTACACTTGCCCAGCGCGCCGGCCTCGGCCGTTGCGGTGGTAGCGGCCATGCCGCCCATGACAAATGCAGCAGCGGCTGCGATCATCAGAGTTTTCTTCATTGGTGTATCCTCCTCTCGAGATTGGAAACGACTTGCTATCGCAAACCCGTCCATGGTGCAACGATATCATCGGGAGACAAGCGCAGCAGTCGCAAAGAGTGCCCCGGCGGGGTAAATCTTACCCCGCCGGATCTTCCGCAGGCGGCCCGGCCCTGAAGGTCAGACCGTCACCGGCGGCGGATACATGCAGCGTGCCGCCCGGCAACACCTCGCCGCCGATCAGCATGCGCGCCACCGGCGTTTCGACATGCTGCTGAATGAAGCGATTCAGTGGCCGC
>JAJRVH010000045.1 GCA_021545625.1 Zetaproteobacteria bacterium | reverse complement strand
CTGTCTCAATCACAATAAATCTACCATATCCCTTGGGAATTCAGACCTTTTTTATCACCCCGGATTCCTTAACCGGACAGCAGTGGGGTGCAAGGATAAAAAGAGGATTCTTCGATCCACGCTGTCTGTTGTGGCCGGGCTGATTTTTCAGCTCTCATCATCCGGCTCCGGGAACAGCAGCGGAAAGGTGTCCGCAAGTTTTTCGACATTCTGGCGAAGCTGCTGGAAATGGGCGACGTCCTTCAGCGGCAGCTTCAGCGGCTGGCGCAGCATGGTTTCGGTGCTGGCCAGATGACTGCGCCGGTCCGGCGACCAGATGCCGCCGTCGATTTCCGGGATATCTTCAAAGGATTGCAGCGTAATGTGAGCCATATGATTGAGCATGATGGCCGGCTGCATGTCCACGGGCCAGACATTGGGCGTATGCCATGACGAATGGTGGTGGAACTAGATAAAGCGATGCACCAGACGGGGACGGCGCCAGTGCAGGGCCAGCATCATGCGCGAATCGATATGCGTATACCCCAGCGTATCCCATTCGGCTTTCAGGGAGGGGGTGCCGCTGGCAATGGCGATCCGCAACTGCTGCAGCCTTTCGCCGTCCTCCAGATGCAGGATCACCAGCTTGCCGATGTCGTGCATCATGCTGAACAGGCTGGCCGACTTGTGGACGACGATCTGGCCGTAATCGGACAGGTGCCGGAAGATCATCGCAATGGCCATGCTGTGGCAGATGACGATGCGCATCTCGTCACGAACGGAGATGATGCCGTCCGAGGCTGTGTGCAGACCGGAGAAGTCGGGCAGCAGCTTCTGCATCAGAAAATCATACATATTGTCCATGCCGAGCCGGGCGATGCCGATGGCGACATTGTCCACCGTCTGACCGGGCATGCCAAAGGCCGCCGAATTGGCCAGTCGCAGGATATGGGCGCTGAGCACGGGGTCGTGCTCGACCTCGATGGCCAGGTCCGACGGAGCCGACTCCGGATCATTGAGAATGCGTTCGATGCGGGTCCAGTTGTCCGGCAATGGCGGGATGTCCCGGATGCCCTGTTTCAGGCGGGTCAGACAGGCGCGGTCGATCGGCGGCGGCGAACGAAGATCCAGCGGCGGCTCGTCAGGCGCTTCCGGGGAGGCATGCCTGAATGCCCACAGAAATGAATCATGCGGCACTTCCTCCTCGTCGCTTTGCGACGGGATGCTCAGCGTATCGTCGTTTCGCCTGCGGTCGTTTTTCCTGTTCGCCTGCAGCTCGGCATGCAGGTCGGAGAATCGCATGCCGTCCAGCCGGGGAGCCTGCGGCGGACTGATGGCGGCCAGGCGCTGCATGACGACGGTGCAGTTTTCGGGACGTTCGTCGGGAATCTTGCTGACCAGCTCCATGATCAGCGCATCGAGCTCGGCGGGAATGTCGCCGTTGATTTTTTCGGGCCGCACCGGCGTCTGGCGCACCTGTTTTTCCATGATCTCGAACTCGCCGCCGCCGGTGGATACAAAGGGAAGTTCGCCGGTGCACATGCGATAGAGCATGATGCCGAAGGAATACAGATCGGTGCGTCCGTCCACCTCGCTGCCGAGGATTTGCTCCGGCGCCATATAGTGATAGGTGCCGACCGTGGCGCCGCTGTCGGTGATGTCCTCGGTGGGTTGCGAGGTCTTGGCCAGTCCGAAATCCATCAGTTTGATGCTGCCGTCGTCGCTGAGAAAGACATTGGACAGCTTCAGATCGCGGTGCACAACCCCCTGCGAGTGAGCGAGTTCAAGTGCGGAAAGAATCGCGTTCGAGATATAGACGACCTCGCCCCAGGGCGGAATGCCGCGTTTTTTCAGGAATTCCTTCAGCGTGCAGCCCTGGATCAGTTCCATGACCAGCGCCAGCGTGTCGTTTTCGTCGAATACATCAAGCAGCGTGACGATATTGGCATGCATCAGCTGGCTGTGCATGCGCGCCTCGCGGCGAAACCGCTGGGTTTGCTTGTCATCGCTGAGCAGGTGCCGGTGCAGTACCTTGATCGCCACGTCGCGCCCCAGCGACTGGTCCTTGGCCCGGTAGACCATGCCCATGCCTCCCTGGCCGATGCGGGACAGCAGCTGGTAGGGGCCGATCCGGGCCTGATTCTCGCCGTCGCTGAGCACCTGCCCGCAGGAAAGACAGAAGGCCTGATGTTCGGGAAAGAAGGTTCCACAATCCGGACAGTGCATATGGTGGATTGTCGACCACGCCGTGGCCGAGTTCAAGTCCGGATTTGCGAACCTGTGATGTGCATCACAGGTGTTATTTATGGCGAATCCTCGATCTGCGCCGTCCAGCCGGGGGATGCCTCGGGGATGGCGTCGGCATAGGGGAGGTAGGGCTTGATATCGAGAACCGGGGTGCCGTCGAGCATGTCGTGTCCCCGGATATGCAGCGTGCGACCCTGGATCGAGATCAGGCGAACGACGGACAGGCCGATGCTGTTCGGGCGGTGCGGCGCGCGCGTGGCGAACAGGCCGCGCCGGATCTTCGGCCCGCGCGGCGGCATGACGGTCGGGTTCCAGCCCTGGTTCAGATGCATCCAGTACAGTACCCAGATATGCGAAAAGCCGTCCAGATCGGCCAGCGCCTGTTCGAAATTCATGCCGCCGTTCAGTTCGATGCGCGCCGGTTGCGGGTTGTCCAGCGACGGCTGGCGCGGCGCGGCAAAGCGTTCGCGATAGCTGCTCGATACGAGGCCGATCGGCTGCATGCGGATGTCCATCGCGGCATGGCCGGCCCGGGCCAGCTCGGATGCATAGTGCTTGGGCGCCTTGCGGCCTGTCCGCTTGTTCTCCATCTGTCGCCCGGGGAACGGGATCAGGCGGTCGCAGCCGCGGGGCAGGCGAGTTGCAGCGCATCATCCTGCAACTCAACGATCGCCAGTCCGCCTCTCTGCAGATCGCCGAACAGGATCGCATCGGCCAGCGGCTTCTTGATCTGCTCCTGAATCAGCCGGGCCATCGGCCGCGCGCCCATCAGCGGGTCATAGCCATGCCTGGCCAGCCATGCCCTGGCCTCGTGCGTGACGTCGAGTTCCACCTTCTTGTCGCGCAGCTGTTCCTCCAGTTCGATGATGAACTTGTCGACGATGTGCAGAATCGTTTCTTCGGCCAGCGGCGCGAAGGTGATGATATTGTCCAGCCGGTTGCGGAATTCGGGCGTGAAGATGCGCTTGATCGCCTCCTTGTCCTCGCCGCTGCGCGGCTGCGGATTGAAACCGACCGTATTTTGCTGCATCTCGAAGGCGCCGGCGTTGCTGGTCATGATCAGCACCACATGCCGGAAATCGGCCGAGCGGCCGTTGTTGTCGGTCAGCGTGCCGTGATCCATGATCTGAAGCAGCAGGTTGAACAGATCCGGGTGCGCCTTTTCGATCTCGTCAAGCAACAGCACGGCATGCGGGTTCTTGCTGACCGCTTCGGTCAGCAGGCCGCCCTGATCGAAGCCGACATAGCCCGGTGGCGCGCCGATCAGGCGCGAGACGGTGTGCGATTCCATGTATTCGGACATGTCGAAACGGATCAGTTCCACGCCCATGATGCGGGCCAGCTGCCGGGCCACCTCGGTCTTGCCGACGCCGGTGGGGCCGGCGAACAGGAAGGAGCCGATCGGCCGTTCGGGGTGCGCCAGGCCCGCCCGCGACAGCTTGATGCTGGCGGCCAGCTGCTCGATGGCTTCGTCCTGCCCGAATACGGAGAGCTTCAGATCCCGTTCCAGATGGCTCAGACGCCGCTTGTCCGAAGCGCTGACCTGTTGCGGCGGAATGCGGGCGATCGAGGCGACGATGGCCTCGATGTCGTGGACGGTGACCTGTTTGCGTCGCTTGTCGGCCGGTCGCACGCGCATTGCGGCGCCGGCCTCGTCAAGCACGTCGATGGCCGAATCGGGCAGGTGGCGGTCGGCCAGATAGCGGGACGCGAGCCGGGCAGCGTTTTCGATGGCCGCCTGGCTGTAGCGGACGTCGTGGTGTTCTTCCAGCCGGGATTTCAGTCCCTTCAGGATGTCGATGGTCTGCTCGACGCTCGGCTCGTGGATATCGACCTTCTGAAAGCGGCGCGACAGGGCGCGGTCCTTTTCGAACAGGTTGCGGAACTCCTGAAAGGTTGTGGCTCCCATGCAGCGCAGTTCGCCGCTGGCCAGGGCCGGCTTGAGAAGGTTCGAGGCATCCATCGTGCCGCCGCTGGCGGCGCCGGCGCCGATGATGGTGTGAATCTCGTCGATGAACAGAATGCCGTGTTTCTCTTTCTGCAGCGCGGTCAACACCGCCTTCAGTCTTTCCTCGAAATCGCCGCGGTATTTGGTGCCGGCCAGCAGCGCTCCCATATCCAGCGCATAGATCGTCGCATCATGGATGGCTTCGGGCGCATCCCCCTGTTCGATCTGCAGGGCCAGCCCCTCGGCAATGGCCGTCTTGCCGACGCCGGCCTCGCCGACCAGCAGGGGATTGTTCTTGCGCCTGCGGCAGAGGATGTGGATACAGCGCGACAGTTCATCGCTGCGTCCGATCAGCGGATCGATGCGGCCTTCGCGGGCCCGCTGGCTGAGGTTGATGCAGAAGCGCTCCAGCGGTGACGAGCCGTTCTGGCGGGTTTCCGGCTCCAGCGCCGGCGTTTCGGTATTGCTTTCCGCGCTGGCCGTTTCATCGCGCAGCGCGCCGTGCGCGATATAGCTGACCACGTCCAGCCGGCTGATGCCCATGCGGTTCAGGTAATAAACCGCGTGCGAATCCTTTTCGGAAAAGATCGCGGCCAGCACATGCGCGCCGGTCACCTCGCGCTTGCCAGCCGCCTGGACATGCATGACGGCGCGCTGGATCACGCGCTGCAGCCCGACGCTGGCGGTGGTTTCGCCGGCATCCTCGGGCAACACGGCGACGTTTTCCTGAATGAAGGCGTTCAGATCCTGTCGCAGGGCCTCGACATCGGCCTGGCAGCCGATCAGCACGCTGCGGGCGGTGGCGTTGTCGAGCAGGCCGAGCAGCAGGTGCTCGACTGTGACGAATTCGTTGCGATGCACATGTGCATTGCGGAAGATGTCGTTCAGCGTCTGTTCAAGTTCCTCGCTCAAAATTCCCATATCATCATCCTGTATGATACCTCATGAAAGTTTCATCGTATGTGCCAGTCCGTTAGTCGCCGGGGTCTTTCTCCATTACACATTTTAGCGGGTAACCCTCGTTCCGGCCAGCGTTTTCGACCTGCTGCAGCTTGGTTTCGGCGATGTCACGCGGATAGATGCCGCAGACGGCGCTGCCCTGCATGTGTACCTGAAGCATCAGCTGGCTGGCCGTCTCCGGCGTCTTGTGAAACAGCCGGATCAGGATATCGATCACGAAATCCATCGGCGTGAAATCATCGTTGAGCATGATGATGCGGAACATCGGCGGACGTTGCAGTTGAGGTTCGCCGGTTTCTGCCTCAGGCTTATGCACCCGGTCCGGTGTCAGGATGTCGCTCATGTGGCCCATGCTAGTGGATACCGGAAAAATCTTCCAAGGAGCAGCCTGATGGCACTGAATTGTATTTTATGGGACGTGGACGGCACGCTGGCCGATACCGAACGCGACGGACATCGCGTTGCGTTCAATATGGCGTTCGAGGAGGCGGGACTGGAACGCCGCTGGGACGTGCCGACCTATGGCGAGCTGCTGGCCGTGACCGGCGGCAAGGAGCGCATCCGTTTCGACCACGAGCGGCGCGGCCTGGAAGCGCCTGCGGCCGAAGATATCGCCGGGCTGCATGCCAGCAAGACGCGCCATTATCAGGGCCTGATCGCCGCCGGCCGCATTCCGTTGCGCCCGGGCGTGCGGCGCCTGCTCGAGGAGGCCTATGAGGCCGGCATCACGCTGGGAGTGGCGACCACAACCACGCCGGCGGCACTTGACGCACTGATCGAGCATTCACTGGGATCCGAGTGGTTCGATCGCTTTGCCGTGCTGGCGGCCGGCGACATCGTGCCGGCCAAGAAGCCGGCCCCGGATATCTATACCTATGCGATGGACCGGCTCGGCGTGACCCCGCACGAGACGCTGGCCATGGAGGATTCGGGCAATGGCTGGAAGGCGGCCGCGGCCGCCGGTCTGAAATGCGTGGTGACCATCAACGATTACACGAAGGATCACGACTTTTCCGGCGCCGATCTGGTGGTGTCCGAATTCGGCGAGCCAGATCGGCCGCCCGTGCATGTATTCGACAACCCGCACGGGCTGGAAGATCTGGACTATGTCAGACTGTCGCACCTGCGGGCCATCATGCATGGCTGACATCAGCCTGTTCGATACGCACTGCCATATCGATTTCTTCCAGTTCGACGAGGATCGCGAGGCGGTGTTCGGGCGCATGCGCGGGGCCGGGGTCGATCGCATCGTGGCGGTGTCGGTCGAGCTGGAACAGCATGAAAGGCTGAAGTCGCTGGCCGAGGGCAGGGAAGGGGTGTGGTTCTCGGTCGGCATCCATCCGAATCACGACAGCGCGCACGAGCCGACGGTGGACGAACTGTGCGCCCTGGCATCGCACGACCGATGCGTGGCGATCGGCGAATCGGGCATGGACTTTTTCCGCCATCATGTCGAACCGGAGATGCAGCAGGCCCGTTTCCGGACCCATATCCGGGCCGCCCGCGAACTCGGCAAGCCGGTGATCGTGCACATGCGCGATGCCGACGAGGCGACGCTGCGGGTGATGGCCGAGGAGGGCATGGAAGCCTGCGGCGGCATCATGCACTGCTTCTCATCGGACTGGAACGCGGCCTCACGGGCCCTGGACATGGGGCTTTCGATTTCGTTTTCCGGCAATGTCACGTTCAGGCGCAATGATGCCCTCCGGGAGGTCGCGGCCCGCGTGCCGCTGGAGGCGCTGCTGGTCGAAACCGATGCGCCGTATCTGGCGCCGGTGCCGTATCGCGGCAAGCGCAACGAACCGACATATGTGCGCGACGTGGCCGAATGCATCGCCGGGGTTCGCGGCATGACGCTGGCGGAGCTGGCCGGGGCAACCACGGCCAATGCGCTGCGGCGTTTCGGGATCGACATACAGGGAGAGCATTGATGAGTCTGAAAACCAACCGTGAGCAGCTGGTCATGACCGCCGTGCAGGGCGGCGTGTCGCCAGCCAATCAGTGGGCGCCGTTCGAGGTGGGCGCCGCCGGCGAGTTGTTCGCCTGGCCGTCGACAGGCGGCATTACCTACAATGTGAAAATCGGCGATTCGGTGTTCGGCTGGGCCGGCGAGCATATCGAGCCGGGCGTGTCCTCGACGCTGAGTCACAAGAACCGCAAGGCCGAGGCCGGCTACCAGTTTCTGGCCTGTTGCGGCAACGAGGTGCGCGTGATCAGCGGCGCGGCGAAGGGCGAGACCGGCACGGTGCTCGGCCATCACGGTGGCGTTGAGCATCTGATGCTCGACTTTCCCGATGCCACGCTCGACAAGCTGACCTGCGACGACAAGTTCCTGATCCGGGCCTGCGGGCAGGGCCTGAAGCTTGTCGATCATCCGGAGGTGCATATCTACAACCTTGATCCGGATGTGCTCGATGCCATGGGCCTGAAGGAACGCGACGACGGCAGTATCGAAGTGCCGGTACACGTGATCGTACCCGGCTATGCGATGGGCTCCGGGATCGGCGCGTTATCGGTGACCACCGGCGACTACGATATCCTTTGCCATGACCAGGCCGTGGTGAGGGAGCACGGCATGGACCGCCTGCGCTTCGGCGATTTCGTCGCGGTGATGGACCATGACAATATCTACGGCCGCACCTACCGGCGCGGAGCGGTGACGATCGGCCTGATCATTCACTCCGATTCGCCGCTCGGCGGCCACGGTCCGGGCATGATGACGCTGATGAGCGCGCTGGACGGCAAGCTGGCGCCGGTGCTCAGCGAGTCGGCCAATCTGGGCGTGATCAGGGGCATCGGCCGCTTTGCCTGAGCGTGGCCGGCTACCGGCGCTGCTGATCTGGCTGGCCCTGGCACCCGCCGCGTCAGCCGATATCTATACATGGAAGGATGCCGACGGCCATGTGCATTTTTCCGACAGGGCGGTCAAGGGCGCGCAGCCGCATGCGACGTCCGATATCAGCACGGTCGGTAATCCCGCATTCAATATGCGCGGCATGCGCATGCAGGTGCCGTTCAGGATACGACACGGGGCGATGGTCGTGCAGGGGGCGGTCAACGGCATCGGGATGTCGTTCATCGTCGATACCGGCGCCAGCCTGGTCGTGATTCCGCCGGCGCTGGCCGCCCGGGCCGGCATCGATGTGCGCGATGCTCCGGGGGTGGTGCTGCAGACGGCCAACGGTCAGGTGGCCGCGCCACGGGTCAGTCTGGATGAGGTGAAGGTCGGCCATCTCCGGCGCAACCGCATCGAGGCCGTGGTGCAGAGGGTTTCTTCCGACGCAGGCACGGGGCTTCTGGGGATGAGTTTCCTCGGCGCCTACCGGCTGACGGTTGATCATCAGCGCCGGGTGCTGTTGCTGGAGCCGCGCTGATGCGGGTCGCCTGTATCCAGATGAATTCGGGCGCCGATATATCGGACAACCTTGAGCAGGCCTTATACTGGCTGCAGCAAGCCGCCGGTCAGGGCTGCCGGCTGGCCGTGTTGCCGGAAAACTTTTCCTTCATGGGCGCAGACGACGGCGCGCGCCTGGCGGCGGCCGAGTCGCCGGCGGAGTCGCGGGCGCTGGCTTTTCTGGCCAGGGAGGCTGCCCGGCTTGATATGGCCATCATTGGCGGCAGCGTGGCCCTGCGCGCCGGCGAAGGCCGAATCCGCAACAGCTGCGCGGCCTTCGACAGACAGGGACGTTGCCTGGACATATACGACAAGATCCATCTGTTCGACGTCGAGG
>JAJRVH010000044.1 GCA_021545625.1 Zetaproteobacteria bacterium | reverse complement strand
GCGTGCTGGCATACAGGCCAATATGTATACAGAGCGATTCCGTATATCTGCCAATGGCGGTAAGCATGGCTAAGGTGCGGCTTTCCTCAGCACCCGTTCACCGACACCGGCAAACAGGGTGTAGCTGATGGTATCCAATAGACTGGCTATATCACTGACAGACATGGTATCTCCCCAGAATTCGACCCTGTCGGTTTCAGCGCATGCGCATTCACTGACGTCTACAAGAGTATAGTCCATACAGATGCATCCGATAATCGGGCAGGGCTTGGCATGGATGACGACCGCCCCGCGATTGGATAATTCGCGCGGGACACCGTCGGCATAACCAAGGGAAACAACAGCCACACGCATATCATGTCCGGCAGTAAAAGCCGCTACGTAGGATACCGTTTCGCCGCGTGCGATGTTTCGCAGTTGCATAATCTGACCGCTCAACTGCATGACAGGTTTCAGGCCGATGGGCTCGGAGGCGATCGGTTCAGCCCCGTACAGTGCGATGCCCGGACGCACGACATCAAAGCAGTGATGGGGCATGCCAACCATGCCGGCACTGTTTAACAGTGACGCGGGCATATCCGGGGCAAGCGCCTGATGCATTGCATTAAAGGCATCGAACTGGGCCTGATTCATCGGGTGCTCGGGTATGTCGGCACAGGCCAGATGCGACATCATGCCGGCAAGCTCAATGTCGGTCTGATTGATATACTCAAGCAGATGCGCCGGGTCTGCGGCGCCGATGCGGTTCATGCCGGTATCCACCTTGATCCAGACAGAGCCACGGAATCCGGCCTCCTGTAGCATGGCAATATGACCAGGTTCGCTGATGGCTGGGATAAATCCATGCGTAGCACATAGGCCTGCATCATCCGCATCATAGATGCCTGACAGCAGGGTGATACTGACTTTGGTTTCATGGCCTAAATAGTCGCGTAAACATGCGCCTTCTTTCGCATCAGTGACGGCAAAACTAGTGCAGCCGGCATGAAGCAGGGTCGGAGCGACCAGATGCAGGCCATGTCCATAGGCATTGGCCTTGACCACGGCCATGATTTCAGCCGCGCCGGCACGAGCCTGCAGTAGGTGATAATTGTGTTTTAGATGCTCAAGGTTGATCCATGCAATGGCGGGTCTGCTCATGGCCTGAATCTTTACCGATTCGGTTTATTCGTCAAAGCCCGAAGAAACATGATTCTCAAATCGGGTATAACGGTTGATAAAGGTCAGCTTCACGTCGCCAATCGGGCCATTACGCTGTTTGGCAATGATAATCTCCGCCAGGCCCTCATTTTCCGGCTTTTTATTATACACTTCATCACGGTAAATAAACATGATGACGTCGGCATCCTGCTCAATGGCACCGGACTCCCGAAGGTCTGACATCACCGGCCGTTTATCAGCGCGTTGTTCAAGTGACCGGTTGAGCTGGGACAGGGCGATGACCGGCACATTCAGTTCCTTGGCCAGGCCCTTCAGTGAACGGGTGATTTCAGAAATTTCCTGAGCGCGATTGTCGATATCAGAGCGGCCGGACATCAGCTGCACATAGTCGATGATCACGAGATCGAGGCCCATGTTTTCACGTTTCAGGCGGCGGCATTTGGAGCGTAATTCGAGCACTGTGATGGCCGGTGTATCATCCACAAAGATTCTTGATTCAGCCAATGAGCCAGTGGCGGCGGCCAGTTTGCGCCAGTCTTCCTGAGAAAAGCGGCCGGTTCTGAGATGTTGCATGTCTACACGCGCTTCTGTTGCCAGCATACGCATGGCGATCTGCTGGGAGGACATTTCCAGCGAAAAGACAGCCACGATGCCGGTTTCTTCAGAGCGCAGGGAGGCATTTTGCGCCAGATTCATTGAAAACGCCGTTTTACCCATACTGGGTCGGCCGGCAATAATCACCAGGTCGCCGCGTTGCATGCCGGAGGTCATTTCATCGAGTTTATCAAAGCCTGTGGGGATGCCGGTGACCGCCTTTTTCTCGGCATAACGTGCTTCCAGCTCCCTGTAAGTCTCGACCATCAGGTCGCCCATTTTGCTGAAGCTCGGACGCGAGCTGTTGAAGTTCTCGGCTACGGCCAGGATATCTTTCTCGGCCAGGTCGAGGTGCTCATTGACCTCGCGGGAGGCGTCCTCATAAACATCCTGTGATACGCGGCCGCATACACTGAGTAACTGACGCAGAACAGCGCGCTCACGGACGATATCGGCATAATGTTTGACGTTGGCCGAGGTGGGCACAGCGCTGACGAGGTCAGCAAGATAGGCTTCACCACCACAGCCGGCAAGCTCTTCGCGGCGTTCAAGTTGATCCTTGATGGTCAGCGCATCGACAGGCTGTCCACGGTCAGCCAGCTCAATAATGACAGCAAAAATTCTGGCATTGGCTTCGGTGTAGAATTGTTCAGGCAGCAGGCTGCCTTCAAGCCGTTCAAGGGCTTCCGGATCAAGCATGATCCCCCCGAGTACTGCCCGTTCCGCATCATTGGAGTGCGGCGGGATACGCTCTCTGAGCGTATCAGTACGCAGGGGGATGGCTTGACTCAATGCTTCTCAGACTCAACCTTGATGGTGAGATCGGCTGTGACATCCGGATGCAGGCGTACGCGGAAGGCATGCTCGCCGACTTCCTTGATCTGCGTATCAAGCAGAATGTTGCTGCGTTCCAGCTGCTGCCCGTGCTCGTTGAGCAATTCGGCCAGATCATGGGTGCTGACCGAGCCATACAGATGCTGGCCATCGGAAGTTGCACGAACGATTTCCAGACTCAGGCCTGCAAGTGTCTCGGCTTCGGTCTTGGCTTTGGCCAGACCTTCCTGCTGTTTCTTTTCCAGCTGGGCACGACGGCGTTCAAAAATCTTGCGGTTGCCATCGGTGGCTTCGCTTGCCTTGCCCTGCGGAATCAGAAAGTTGCGGCCATAACCCGGGCGAACGGTGACTTCATCGCCCACATTACCCAGACCTGCTACGCGTTCCAAAAGAATCAATTGCATGTTTACTGTCCTCCAGTTGCCGACAAATCGCGGCGATAATCAAACCAAATATCCAGCAGTCCAATGATCACAAACGGTATAATCATGGCGGACCACATCAATAACATCAAATACATCAGGCCGATGGCAAGCATCATGCCTTTTTGCTTCAGCCAGCTGTGCCCGACAGCAATACCCTGCGCAGCCAGTAATCCGCCCAGCAGAATCATGGCGTTGACGGCAACATATTGCACATCATTTTCACCGACATTGGCCAGTACCAGAAGCGCCAGGAAAGCATAGGCCAGCCCTTTGCCAAAGCGCAAGCCCAGCAGCTCTTCAGCGTGCCCCTGGTAGAAGCCGTATTTCTGGGCGAATGTGCGTGCAAACACAATATCGCCCCACCACGCAAACCACATGCCCAGTGCCATGATGCCCGGCAGAATCAGCTCGGTCATCTTGCGGGCCTGTTGCAGAACCTGCGCCGCCTCCGGGTCGGTGCCTGACAGCTCTGTCTGCATGGCATCGAACATCGGAGCCAGCAGCTGTCCGACCAGATCACGCAGGTCGACATTCTGCGCCGCACTGCCGATGACAAGACCTGCAAGCATGGCTAGCCCCAGACCTGTGGCCAGATACTGGGCGCTTTTCCTGACCCCGTCCTGACGTTCCACGGAACTCGCCGCAGCGATCGGCAGCAGTCCATATAGCGTCAGCACAATCAGCCCCGGCATGAGTTCAAGGCCAGCCATGGCACTGATACCAATCGCAGCGATGCTTGTCACCTGAAAGGCAAACAGCGCACCGCCGCCGAAGCTGATCAGGGCAACCAGCCCCGGTGTGAGGATATGAATCCCTACGCCGAATGCTGTTGCCAGTGTGGCCAGCAGCGGCATACCCTGCAGCAGGCCGGGAAGCCACAACACCGCCATCAACATCACCACCATCAGGGTGGCACAGGGGAGGCGATGAGTCAGGATAAACGCTGCAGCCTTGGGCAAGGTCGCCGGCGGCGTATTATGCATCGTCATGGACATTCATCCCTGTAGCAGTCTGCGGCGCTATTGCGCCACATGAGCATCACAATCAGTCGTGATGAAGCGGCGTAAAGGCCAGCAGAGCCAGTACACGGGCGCGCTTGATCGCTGTGGTCAGGCTACGCTGGTGCTGAGCACATGTTCCGGTCACACGCGACGGCAGAATCTTGTAACGCTCGGTGACAAAGCTGCGCAGCATTTCCGGATCTTTGTGATCAATGGTCAGGCTCTTGTCCGCACAGAACTTGCAGAATTTGCGGCGACGCACAAAGCGGCCGCCACGGCCACCGGCGCGTGGGCCACCCCGTCCCTGAGGGCGGTTGCCCTGAGGCCGGGCCCCTTGCGGGCGATCTCCCTGAGGTCGCTCGGCATTCGCCGGTGCAGCTGTCTTCTTTACTTCTTCAGTCATTCGTTTCTCCTAATCATCTCAATGCTTCAGGCGTTGGTCACTCAGTCGGCCTGTTTGGCAGCATCTGCTGATGCCTCCAGGCTTTGGCACTGATCTACCCAGATTTCCACCTGGCCCCAGCAGGGTTCTCCATCCCTGCTGTAATATCTCCGGCGTAAACAGCCTTCGACCATCACATGTTGCTCTTCCATGCCCATCAGTGCCCTGGCGATATCGCCCTGAGCTCTCAGCGGCACGGGTTGCTCATCCTGAACCCCGGCTCGAACCGGCCCCAGTTTGGGCCTGGTTGTCACCACCTCTGCAATCAGAGCCAGACTCCCGTCCGGGGTCCAGCGCTGACGAACAGAGCTTAGCCGGCCCGAAATGCAGGCGCGGTTAAAGTCAGGCGCTGGCTTCTGCTCCATCGCTTGCTTCAGGTGCTTCCTTTGCAGGAGCCTTTGCTTCTGCTGCGGCCTCGGCCTTGGCCTCTTCTGCTACTTTGGTTGCTTCAGCAGAGGGGGTATCTTCAGCTGGCTTGGCTGGTTCAGCCTTACGGCGAATCAGCGGCGATGGCTCATCGGAAAGTTCGGTCAGCTTGGTGGTCAGTGAACGGATGACGCGCTCTTCCAGGCTGATGGCACGTTCCAGTGCCTTCAGGGCTGCCGGCTCACCATCGGTAACAAGCAGGATGTAGTGACCACGTTTACGGTTGGCAATGGAGTATGCCAGCGGACGTGAGCCCCAGTTTTCGCGTTTAACAATACGGCCGCCGGCTTTTTCAACCTTGGCAACCAGATCATCGGTCATGAGTTCGGTGTTTTCCTGCGAGATATCAGGATTAACGATAAAAATAGTTTCGTAATACACGGCGCTCCTCTTGGTGTACGTCTTTGCGTACGCCCCGGTACGTTCAAGCGCGTCCGGAGCAAGGTATTTACTGCACGGTATCTACCGGGCAGGGCGCGGCAATATAGGGAGTAACATCCGGTAATGCAAGCCCCTGTCCTGACAGGCCGTCGTATGAAGCGGGTATCCTCAGGCAGATACGGGGTCCCTGGCGTCGATGGCTGCCTGCATCTCGTCGGGCAGCTCGATTTCATTCATCGCCGTGATGATGGAACGCTGGATCCGGAAGATTTCCCTTTGCAGCGCCTGCTGCAGCGTCCTGTCCGATTTCATTTCCATACCGAGGCGCAGCATGTCGCCGCATGATTGTTGCCAGCGAACCCAGCCGGTACTTTTGAAATGTTTTCCGCCCAGCGAAAATTCGCAGTCCAGTTCATCGCCGGCGTGGATGTTGCCGGCTGCCTGTTCATCGAGCACGAGACCCATGCCGCTGATCGACAGGTCGAACAGCCGGGCGCGCAAACGCCGGCTGCGTCGACCGCTCAGCCGGACCGTGATATCCTCGCCGACCTGGACGCCGACATCCCGGCGTTTGTGGATATAGGCATAGGAGGCCTCCTGCAGTTCCAGCGCGGCGCGGCCTGCCTGCAGGCGGACAATCGATGCCCGGATCTGTCTCTCGCCGTCCGGACAGGCCAGCATGGCCGTGTTCTTGTCGGGGCTGCTGGCGAACACCCTGGCCACTTCGGCGTCAAAGCCAATACCGATGCGCCTGCCTTTGTGGCCGAGGAATCTGGCCGATGCGTTGACGGGCAGGCCGCGAAACTGGTTGAAAACGCGCACATGCCCATTGCGCCTCCAGGCCGCGATACTCTGTTCGAGCAGTCGAGTGGAAAGCTTGTCTGTCTCTGTGGTTTGCTGGTCGCCGTGCCGGTCCGGCAATTCCGCGGTGCCGTGCATGCTTTGCGCGTGCATGGCATTCAGGTGGCGGGATCCGGTTTCCAGAATGGCATCCTGGATGGCATTGAAACCGTGAACGGCCTGGCCGGTTCCTTGCAGATATGCCGGGCCAGCTGGGCGACGGCCGGATGTTGCCCGGAGCCCAGCGAGGATTTCAGGGCATTGAGCATGGCATGGAACAGCGATATTTTCCTGATTCTGGACTGCAGAATATGCCCCCTGAATGCGGTTTTCAGGAGGTTGAACAAGCAGGTTTTATGCCGTTTTACCGCCTACAGGCGGACCGGGATGCCCTGACCGGCCAGATAGGCCTTGGCCTCGGCGATGGTGTGGGTGCCGAAGTGGAAGATTGATGCGGCCAGCACCGCGTCAGCCTTGCCGTCGCGCAGGCCTTCGGCCAGATGTTCGAGCGTGCCAACGCCGCCGGAGGCGATGACATTGGCGGGCACGGCCTCGGATACCGCACGTGTCAGCGGGATGTCATAACCGTTTTTGGTGCCGTCGGCATCCATGCTGGTCAGCAGGATTTCTCCGGCGCCGTAATCGGCCATGCGTTTGGCCCATTCGACGGTATCGATGCCGGTCGGCTTGCGACCGCCATGCGTGAAACATTCCCAGCGGCCAGGGTTGTCATTGTCGACGCGCTTTGCATCGACGGCGACGACGATCGTGGACGAGCCGAAGCGTTCGGCGGCCTGTCTGACGAATTCCGGATTGAAGATAGCCGCGGTGTTGATCGATACCTTGTCGGCGCCTGCATGCAGCAGGTTCTCGATATCGGCCAGCGCCTTGACGCCGCCGCCAACGGTCAGCGGCATGAATACATGCTCGGCTACCTCGGTGACCATGTGATAGAGCGTGTCGCGGTTCTCATGGCTGGCGCGGATATCCAGAAAGGTCAGTTCGTCGGCGCCCTGCTCATCATACCTGATGGCCGCCTCGACCGGGTCGCCGGCATCGACGATATCGACGAACTGGACGCCCTTGACGACGCGGCCATTGGCGACGTCCAGGCAGGGGATGATGCGCTTGCTCAGCATCAGCCAAGCTCCCGCATCGCGGCGGCAAAATCGATCGTGCCTTCATAGATGGCACGGCCGGTAATGGCACCGCAGATGCCGTCTTCGACATGTCGGGCGCAGGCTCGCACGTCGTCGATGCTGGCGACGCCTCCGGATACGATGACCGGGATGGAGACCGATTTCGCCAGTTGCACGGTTTCCCCGATATTCGGACCGCTCAGCATGCCGTCGCGGGCGATATCGGTGTAAATGATCGCGGCCACGCCGTCATCCTCGAATCGCCTGGCCAGGTCCGCGGCCCGGACGTCGGTCACGTCGTCCCAGCCGTGCACGGCGACCATGCCCCCCCTGGCATCGATACCGACGCAGATGCATCCCGGGAAGGCTCGGCAGGCCTCGCCGACCAGTTGCGGATTCGAGATGGCGACTGAGCCCAGGATGACCCGGTCGATACCGAGTCCCAGCATGCCCTCGATCATGGACAGGTCGCGCAGGCCGCCGCCCAGCTGCACCGGGATGTCCAGGGTCGCGCAGATGGCGCGGATTGCATCCCGGTTGGCCGGCCTGCCGGCAAAGGCGCCGTCGAGATCGACGACGTGCAGGCGTTTCGCACCGAGCCTCTGCCAGCGCATCGCCATGGCGGCCGGATCGTCGCCATAGTCGGTCGCATCGTCCATGCGCCCCTGCTTCAGGCGCACGCAGTGGCCACCTTTCAGGTCGATGGCCGGGATCAGTTCAAAGCTTGCGGGTTTTGCAGGGCTCATGGATGCCACCTGATAAAGGATTCGAGCATGGCCAGTCCGGCCTTTTGCGATTTCTCCGGATGGAACTGGACGGCCACGATATTGTCGCGCCCGATGGCCGCAGCGAACGGAAAGTCGCCGTACGAGCAGGCGGCCAGCAGGTGCTGTGGGTTCTCCGGCGCACAGTAGTAGGAGTGCACGTAATAGACCTGCCGCCCGGCCAGCGGAGCCAGCACTGGATGCGAGCCCCTTCCGGAGGAAAGCACGACATCGTTCCAGCCCATGTGCGGGATCTTGAAGCCGCGCTCCGGATGCGAGGCGGGGAAGGGCTTGACCGCTCCCGGAATCAGGCCGAGGCCGCGGTGCTCGCCGAATTCATACGATACGTCCATCAGCACCTGCATGCCGAGACAGATGCCGAGGAAGGGCACGCCGGCCCGGACCTGTTCGACGATGGCCTCTCCCAGCCCCGTTCTTTCCAGTGCCTGCACGCAGTCGCGGAAGGCACCGACGCCGGGCAATACGATGCGCTGTACCTGTTGCAGCTCCTCCGGGCTGGCAATCCAGCGCACCTCGCCGCCGGCGCGTTCCAGCGCCTTGGCGATGGAATGCATATTGCCCATGCCATAGTCGATCAGTCCGGTCATGTTGTTCATGGTTGCTTCGTCTGTGGCTGATACATTGCTTTACAGCGCGCCCTTGGTGCTGGGGATGCCCGCCTGTCGGGGGTCGGCCTCGACGGCCATGCGCAGCGCCCGGCCGAAGGCCTTGAACACCGTTTCAATGATATGGTGGTTGTTGACACCGCGGAGGCAGTCGATATGCAGCGTGATGCGCGCGTGGTTGCAAACGGCCTGAAAGAATTCCTTGAACAGGTCGACATCGAAATCGCCGACCCGGTCTTTCGGAAAGCTGACATGGTAGTCCAGGCCGGGCCGGCCGGACAGATCCAGCACGACGCGCGAGAGCGCCTCATCCAGCGGCACGTAGGCATGTCCGTAGCGTACAATGCCGCTCTTGTCGCCCAGCGCGTCGCGCAGTGCCTCGCCGAGGCAGATGCCGATGTCCTCGACGGTGTGGTGGGCGTCGATTTCCAGGTCGCCGTCGGCATCGATGGACAGATCGATCAGGCCGTGGCGCCCGATCTGCTCAAGCATATGGTCGAAAAACGGAATGCCGCTGGCCAGTTCCGTTTTTCCGGTGCCGTCCAGGTTCAGCGACAGACGGATGTCGGTCTCCCGGGTTTTGCGCTCGATGGTGGCGCGGCGCTGAATGCTGTGGCTCATGATGTCAACTCCCTGAATGCGGCCAGAACCGCGTCGTTTTCCTCGGGCGTGCCGATCGTGATGCGCAGGCAGTTGTCCAGCAGACCGCCCGCCGCATGCATGTTCTTGATCAGGATGCCGCGTTCGAGCAGCTGCCCGAACAGCTGTTGCGCATCGCCGACCCGGACCAGCAGGAAATTGGTCTGCGAGGCGAACACCTCGATGCCGCCGATGCCCATCAGGGCCGCGGTCATGCGGCCGCGCTCGGCGCGAATGACGGCGGCCTGTTTCTCGAACAGGCTGAAATGCTCGAACAGAAAGGCCGCACTTGCCTGGGTCAGGCTGTTGATATTGTACGGCAGCCGTACCTTGTTCAGATGCGCGATCAGATCCGCCTCGCCAAGCAGATAGCCGAGTCTGAGGCCGGCCCAGCCGAGCTTGGAGAAGGTGCGCAGTACAACGGTGTTGGCCGAAATCATCGATACGTGCGAACGATCCGCGAACGGTCCGTAAGCCTCGTCGATGACCAGCAGGCCCTGGAAATTGTCGGTGATCTTTTCGATGGTTTGCCGGGGCCACAGGTTGCCGGTCGGGTTGTTCGGGCAGGCCAGAAAGGCGATTTCGGCCTTTTCCCTGCCGCAGATGTTCAGGAACAGGTCCTCATCGAGCGAAAAGTCACTGTCGAGCGGCACGGTGGCGACCGGGCGCCTGAGCCAGCGCGAGATCAGGTCGTACATGACAAAGGTCGGCGCCGGCGTTACGCAGGTGCCCGCATCCACGGCCATCAGCAGCATCTGGATAATTTCGTCCGAGCCATTGCCGATCAGCACCTGCCCGGGTTCCACGTCTTCGTGTTCGGCAATGGTTCTGCGCAGGCCGGCCATGTCGGCGTCCGGATAGCGGTTGATATCGGTCGCCGCAAGGCGCTCGGCCCAGTCCCGGCGCAGCTCGTCCGGCATCGGAAACGGATTTTCCATCGCGTCGAGCTTGATCAGCCCGTCGCTGTCCTGAACGTGATAGGCCGCCAGGGCGCGGATGTCGGAACGGATCATGCGCCGTCCTTCAGGCGCAGTTCCAGCGTCAGCGCATGGGCCTGCAGTCCTTCGCGATGTGCCAGATGGGCGGCGGCCGGGCCGATGGCCTCGACGCCGGTGCGGCTGGCGCGGATTACGCTGCTGCGCTTCTGGAAGTCGTAGACGCCGAGCGGGCTGGAAAAGCGGGCCGTGCGATTGGTCGGCAGTACATGGTTCGGGCCGGCAATGTAGTCGCCGAGCGCCTCCGGCACGAAGTGGCCGATTAAGATAGCGCCGGCATGGCGGATCTTCGGCAGCAGCGCGTCCGGATCTTCGAGGGCCAGCTCCAGATGCTCCGGCGCGATGCGATTGACGGCAAAGGCGGCTTCGTCGTCGTTGTGAACATGGATCAGCGCGCCGTGGGTTTCTACCGAGGCGCGGGCGATGGCGGCGCGCGGCAGCACCTGCAGGTGCGCCTCGATCGATTCGGCCACCTGGTCGAGCAGGCGGGCATCGGTCGAGATCAGGATACTCTGGGCCGCCTCGTCATGCTCGGCCTGGGACAGGAAGTCGGCGGCAATCCAGGCCGGGTTGCCGCCGTCGGCGACAACGACGATCTCGGACGGGCCGGCGATCATGTCGATGCCGCAGGTGCCGAACACCTGTCGCTTGGCCGCGGCGACGAACTTGTTGCCCGGTCCGACGATCTTGTCAACGGCCGGAATCGATTCGGTGCCATAGGCAAGGGCCGCTACGGCCTGGGCGCCGCCGACGGCGAAGCCGCGCTGCACGCCCGAGATATAGGCCGCGGCCAGCACCAGCTCGTTCATCTCGCCACCCGGCGTGGGCACGACCATGACGATCTCCTCGACACCGGCTACGACGGCCGGCACGGCATTCATCAGTACCGATGACGGATAGGCGGCCTTGCCGCCCGGCACGTACAGCCCGACGCGATCCAGCGGTGTGATACGCTGGCCCAGTGTCAGGCCGGCCTCGTCGGTGAACTCCCAGTCCTGCTGCAGCTGATGCTTGTGATAGGCGCGGATGCGCTGCGTGGCCAGTTCCAGTGCCTCGCGGTCCGTATCCGATACGGCCTGCCATGCCTGCCGCATGCGCTCGCGGGTGATCAGCATCTCGTCGGCGTTGCAGTTCCAGCCGTCGAAGCGGGATGTGTATTCGTACAGCGCCGCATCGCCGCGCCGCTTGACGTCGGTCAGAATGCCGGCAACCAGCTCCTGAACGTCCGCGCCGGTATCGGTTTCGCGCGACAGCAGGGCATCCAGCCGTTCGGTGAAGTCGGGGGCGGAGGAATCCAGGCGAAGTATATGGCTGTTGGAACGGGTCATGGCATCTCCTTCAGGCGCGCGCGATCGTCCACGGCCTGGCGCAATTGATCGAGGATGGGCTGGATCAGCGTCTTGCGGGTGGCGAAGCTGGCCGGGTTGACGATCAGGCGGCTCGATATATCGAACAGCGTTGCTTCCTCGACCAGACCGTTGGCCCTGAGCGTGCCGCCGGTTTCGACCAGATCGACGATCCGCTCGGCCATGCCGACCAGTGGCGCCAGCTCCATCGAGCCGTACAGATGGATAATTTCCGCCTGCACGCCCTGGCCCATGAAATATTCGGTGGCCAGCCGGTCGTACTTGGTGGCCACGCGGATACGGCTGCCGCGCGGTGGTGTCCCGGCCTCGACCAGCTCCTTCGGTCCGCATACGCAGAGGCGGCAGCAGCCGATCTTCAGATCCAGCGGTTCGTAGACATGCGGCCTGCTTTCAAGCAGCGAATCGCGCCCGGCGATGCCCATGTCCGCGGCGCCCTGTTCGACATAGGTGCAGACATCGGCGGCGCGGATGATCAGGAAGCGCACGGGCGTGCCGTCGGCCGGCCGGCCGTCGACCATCAACTTGCGCGTTTTCAGCATGTCCTCGGCGGCGGCGATGCCGGCGTGTTCGAGCAGCGGCAGGGTCTGCTCCAGAATACGACCCTTGGAAAGGGCGATGGTCAGTGGTTGGTCAGGCATTCAGCTTGGCTCCCTGCATCCAGTTTTCGCTGACACTGTGGCGTGTAATATCGGCGCCCAGCTTGCCCAGCTTTTCTTCGATGCGCTCGTAACCGCGGTCGATATGATAGACGCGGGATACCGTCGTTTCACCTCCGGCGGCCAGTCCGGCCAGCACCAGCGATGCCGAGGCGCGCAGATCGGTGGCCATGACCGGCGCGCCGGAGATGCGCGGCACGCCGGTGACGACGGCCGTGTTGCCGTCCAGCCGGATATCGGCGCCCATGCGGGCCAGTTCCTGCACATGCATGAACCGGTTTTCGAAAATGCTTTCATGGATGACGCTGGTACCTTCGGCCAGTGTCATCATGGCCATGAACTGGGCCTGCAGGTCGGTCGGGAAACCCGGATGCGGCCGGGTGTGGATATCGACGGCCTGCAGGCGGCCACTGCTGGCGCAGCGTATATAGTCCGTTCCGGTCTCGATGGTGCCGCCGGCATCCTGAACTCGGGCCAGGAAGGCATCGAGCATGCCCGGGTCGGTATCGGTCACGGTGACGTCGCCGCCGGTGATCAGGCCGGCCGCCAGATAGGTGGCGGTTTCGATGCGGTCGGCGATGGTCGTGATTGCGCCGCCGTCCAGCCGTGTTACGCCCTGAATGCGAATGCAGTCGCTGCCGGCGCCCTTGATACGGGCACCGAGGTTGTTCAGCGCATCGGCGAGATTGACGATTTCGGGTTCGCGGGCGGCGTTGTCGAGCACGGTTTCGCCGCTGGCCAGAACGGCCGCCATCATCAGGTTTTCGGTGCCGGTGACGGTGACCTGATCGAACACGATGCGTGCGCCCTGCAGCCTGCCGGACGCACTGGCGACGATATCGCCCTGTTCGACACTGATGCTGGCGCCCATCGCTTCAAGACCCTTCAGGTGCATGTCGATCGGCCGTGCACCGATGGCGCAGCCACCCGGCAGGCTGACGCGGGCGCGCCCGAAGCGGGTCAGCAGCGGCCCGAGCACGATGGCCGAGGCGCGCATGGTCTTGACCAGCTCATAGGGGGCTTCCGGCTTGGCGGCCGGCCGGGCATCGACATGCAGGCAGTGCTGGTCGTCGTAGGAGACCTCGGCCCCCTGCCAGGCAAGCAGCGTCATCATCGTCGAGATGTCGCGCAGATGCGGAATGCGCCGGTAGCAGACCGGCCCGTCAATGAGGATGGCGGCCGCCAGCAGGGGCAGGGCCGCATTCTTGGCGCCGCTTGCCTCGACGCTTCCGCGCAGCGGCTTGCCGCCCTGAATGATTATTCTGTCCATGTCAGCGCCTGATTCATAATCGCGCGAACGCTAGCGTCTGCCGACAGGGCGAACAATGCCGGGTCGCAGCCGGGCGAAAAGGCTGACAGTCGCCCGGTTGCGGCTAGGATGCGCGCATGTCCGTCTATACCGATCTTTCCCGCGCCGATATCGAGGCCATCCTTGCCGACTACAGTCTCGGCCGCCTGCACGCCTTCGAGGGCATTGCCGCAGGCATAGAAAACAGCAATTTCTTTATTGATACCGAGGCAGGGCGTTTTGTGCTGACGGTTTTCGAACGCATGCGCGCCGAGGAGCTGCCCTATTTCATGCGTCTGATGCGTCATCTGGCCGCGCACGGGCTGCCGTGCCCGGACGTGCAGCCGCGTCGCGACGGCCGTCTGCTGTTTACCTGTGCGGGCGGCAAGCAGGGCTGTATCGTCTCCTGTCTGCGGGGCAGGACACTGGATGAGCTGAATCCCGCCCAGCTGAAGGCATCGGGCTATGCGCTGGCCAGCCTGCACATGGCCGGCGCCGATTTTCCCGAACGGCGTCCGAATCCGACCGGCATGGACTGGCTGGCCGACACGATCGCCGCAGTGAGCGATAAAACGCGCAGCCGCTACGGGGACGGGGCGCTGGCGCTGCTGGAGGATGAGCTGGCCTATCAGCAGGGGGTGTCCCATGCCGGGCTGCCGTCGGGCGTGATTCACGGCGACCTGTTCTGCGACAATATCCTGTTCGAGGGTGACGCGGTGTCGGGGCTGATCGATTTCTACTATGCCCACGATGCGCCCTATGTGATGGATATCGCCATCTCGCTGAATGCGCAGGCCGTGTTGCTGGAGGGCGGGGACGATGCGCGCATGCGGGCGCTGCTGGACGGCTACGAGTCGGCACGCCGGCTGGGTGATGCGGAGCGCCGCGCGCTGCCCGATATGCTGCGTCTGGCGGCGTTGCGTTTCTGGGTGTCGCGCCTGTACGACGAGCTGTTTCCCCGTGGCGGCGCGATGACGCAGACCAAGGATCCGGAGGAATACCGCCGCAAGCTGCTGCTGCACAGGCAGTGTTGAGGGCGGGATCGCGGCGGCGCTTGCTTTTCCGGAAAATGGAGCGATAATTCGCCGCACAATTTGAATCCGGCTTTATCCAGAGCGGTGGAGGGTTACAGGCCCTGCGAAACCGCGGCAACCGCCGAAGGGGCTGATCGCCCGTTCAGGAAAGGTGCCAATGCCTGCCCGAGGGGATACCGAGGGAGCGATGATGCACGGGTTGATCGATGCGCCTTGCGGGCGCTTTTTCTGTCAGCCTCTGCCTCGTTGCGGAGGTTTTTTTATGTCTGGACGCAGCCCAGGGAGATTAGCCAATCATGAGTATCGTACGTGCACTGAAATGTCGGGAATGCGGGCATGAGTACCCGATCGAGCCGGTCCATGTCTGCGAGTTCTGTTTCGGACCGCTGGAAGTGGTCTACGACTACGACAAGCTCAAGGGACGCCTGACCCGCGAGCTGATCGAGTCGCGTCCGCAGACGATGTGGCGCTACAAGGAGCTGCTGCCGATCGATGGCGAGCCGACCGTGGGTGCTCAGAACGGCTTTACGCCGCTGGTGCGCGCCAGAAACCTCGAAAAGGTGCTGGGCGTGTCCGAGCTGTATATCAAGAACGATTCGGTCTGCTATCCGACGCTGTCGTTCAAGGATCGCGTCGTGTCGGTGGCCCTGTCCAAGGCCGTCGAGTTCGGTTTCAAGACCGTGGCCTGCGCCTCGACCGGCAATCTGGCGGGCTCCGTGGCCGCCAATGCCGCGGCGGCGGGTCTTGAGTCCTATGTGTTCATTCCGCACGATCTGGAGCAGGGCAAGGTGCTGGGCGCCGGTATTTTCGGCACCAGAATCATTGGCATCAAAGGCAAGTACGACGATGTGAACCGTTTGTGCTCGGAAGTGGCCGGCAAGTACGGCTGGGCCTTCGTCAATGTCAATGTGCGGCCGTTCTATGCCGAGGGCTCCAAGTCGCTCGGCTACGAGATGATGGAGCAGCTGGGCTGGAAGGCGCCGAAGCATGTCGTGGTACCGATGGCATCCGGCTCGCTGTGCACGAAGGTGGATAAGTCGATCAAGGAGTTTATCAAGCTGGGCCTGGTCGAGGATAACGGCACGGCTGTGTATGGCGCCCAGGCGACCGGTTGTTCGCCGATTTCCAGATCGGTCAAGGACGGCACGGATCTGATCCAGCCGGTGCATGCCGATACGATTGCCAAGTCGCTGGCCATCGGCAATCCGGCCGACGGCTTCTATGCCAACCGCGTGATCAGGGAATCCGGCGGCTGGGCCGAGGATGTGTCCGATCAGGAAGTGGTCGATGCGATGAAGCTTCTGGCCGAGACCGAAGGCATCTTCGCCGAAACGGCGGGTGGCGTGACGCTGGGCTGCGCGAAGAAGCTGATCGAATCCGGCAAGCTGCCGCGCGATGAATCGATCGTGCTGTGCATCACCGGCAACGGTCTGAAGACGCAGGAGGCGGTGGCCGACGCGATCGACAAGCCGCGCATCATCGAGGCCAGCCTGAAGGAGTTCGACGTGCTGGCCGCGGAAGACAAGGCTGCCCTGGCTGCATGAGCGCCCGGTGCGGGCGAGCGATTTTTGAAAAAAGCCACACAGGTGGCGGCAACATAAGGAGATGAAACATGGCTGTATCCGTACGTATTCCAACCCCGCTGCGCAAGCTGACCGGCGGTGCCGATGAGGTAAGCATCGAGGCATCGAGTATCAGCGAGCTGATCGACAACCTTGAGGCTGCGCACCCGGGCCTGAAAGAGCGCCTGTGCGACGACAACGGCGAGATCCGTCGTTTCGTGAACGTATATCTGAACGACGAGGATGTCCGTTTTCTCGATGGCCGCAACACGGCGCTGAAGGATGGCGACGAGGTATCCATCGTGCCTGCCATTGCCGGCGGCGTCTAATATAATCCGAAACGAACCGCCGCGCCTGCGGCCCTGATCCGGGAGCTGATGATGAAACTGAGGGTGTATCTGACATTCAATGAGCAGAACGTGACCGAGCCGGTGATCTGGAAGCTGGCCCGAAAGTTTGATGTGGTGACCAATATCCGTACCGCCGAGGTCAAGGATCATATGGGGCTGGTCGGGCTGGAGCTCGATGGCGACGACGATGTCGTCGAGGCCGCGGTGGCCTGGCTGAAAGAGCAGGGCGTGCATGTCGACCCCATTGAACAGGGCATCATTGAGGGTTAATATACGCATCGTAGGTGTTAAATTATAGAATCACACCAATGGAGGTGTAATATGCCGATATTCGACAATGCAGCGGAAACCGTTGGTCATACGCCGCTGGTTCGCCTGAACCGTCTGGCGGGCGGGCTGGGTGCGGAGGTCGTGGCCAAGCTCGAGTTCTTCAACCCGCTTAACTCGGTCAAGGATCGAATCGGCAAGGCGATGATCGAGGCGGCCGAGGCGGACGGGCGCCTGAAAGAGGGCGGCGTGATCGTCGAGCCAACCTCCGGAAATACCGGTATTGCGCTGGCTTTCGTGGCTCGCGCCAAGGGCTATCGCTGCATTCTGACGATGCCCGAGTCAATGAGCCTGGAGCGTCGCAAGTTGCTCAAGCTTCTGGGTGCGGAGCTGGTGTTGACGCCGGCCGAGAAGGGTATGAAGGGGGCGATCGAGAAAGCCTCCGACATTGTCGCGTCCACCGAGGGTGCATTCATGCCGCAGCAGTTCGAGAACCCGGCCAATCCGGAGATCCACCGCCGTACGACGGCCGAGGAAATCTGGAACGATACCGAAGGCCGGGTGGATGCGATCGTGGCCGGTGTCGGTACCGGCGGCACGATCACGGGCGTGGCCGAGGTGCTCAAGTCCCGCAACCCGGAGTTCAGGGCTATCGCCGTCGAGCCGGCCGATTCGCCGGTGATTTCGGGCGGCGCGCCCGGCCCGCACAAGATTCAGGGCATCGGTGCCGGCTTTATTCCAAAGAACCTGAATGTCGATATTCTCGATGGCGTCGAGCAGGTGACCAACGATGAGGCGATTTCGATGGCCCGCCGGCTGTCCGACGAAGAGGGTATTCCCGGCGGCATTTCGTCCGGTGCTGCGGTCACGGCGGCGCTCAGGATCGCGGCGCGCCCGGAGATGAAGGGGCGGCGCATTGTCGTTGTCGTGCCGTCGATGGCCGAACGGTATATGTCCACGGACCTGTTCAAGGGAATCGAAGTTTAACAGGCGCCATGACCGGCTATATGCGGCAGGCATGGCGATGTTTCGATGTTCGCCGTGCGTGCCCTGCTGCATTCTGTATCAACAAAGAGGCTGACTATGATTGATTTTACCGAGAAACAGATCGAGCGCTATTCGCGTCATATTATCCTGCCTGAAGTGGGAGCCGAGGGGCAGTCGAAGCTGCTGGAGTCGAAGGTGTTCATGATTGGCGCCGGCGGGCTTGGTTCGCCGGTCGCCTATTATCTGGCCGCCGCGGGCGTGGGCACGATCGGCATCGCCGATGCCGATGTCGTCGACTCGTCGAATCTGCAGCGCCAGATTATCCATAATGAGGACCGCGTTGGCATGCCGAAGGTCGAGAGCGCGCGAGAAACGATCCAGGCGCTCAATCCGGATGTGAAGGTCAAGACCTACAATCATTTCGTTACGGCCGAGAATATCCGCGAGATTATCAGCGAATACGATCTGGTCGTCGATGGCTGCGACAATTTTCCGACCCGTTTTCTGGTCAACGATGCCTGCTTTTTTGAGAACAAGCCGCTGGTTTCCGGTGCGATGTTCCGCTTCGAGGGGCAGGTGGCGACCTTCAAGCCACACCAGCATAAGGAAGGCCCGTGCTACCGTTGCCTGTATCCGGAGCCGCCGCCGGCGGGGCTGGTACCGAGCTGTTCGGAGGCCGGCATTCTGGGCGCGCTGGCCGGCGCGGTCGGCACCATCCAGGCCGTCGAGGTGATCAAGGAACTGCTGGGTATTGGCGATTCGCTGTCCGGTCGCCTGATGACCTTTGACGCACTGCGCATGGAATGGAAAAAGCTGAAGCTGCACAAGGACCCGGCCTGCCCGCTGTGCGGGCCGAATCCGACGGTCACGGATCTGGTGACCTATGAACAGGCCTGCGAGCTGAAATTCGGCGAATAGTCTGGTTTGCAGAAATGCCCTGCATGTTTGCGCGGCGGCGAGAGAGGTGATGATGAAAGAATTCAGGTTTGCAGATACTGCCGATGTCGACGAATTCGAGGCCGGTCTGAAGGCCTTTCGCGACGGCCGTATGCCCGAGGAGCGCTTTACACCGTTCCGCCTGCAAATGGGCGTATACGGCCAGCGTCAGGAAGGCGTGCAGATGGTGCGCGTCAAGCTGCCGGGCGGCGTGCTGACGCCGGACCAGCTGGACGTGATTGCCGAATGTGTTGAATCCTATGCTGGGGCATTGCCGAGTGACGGGACGCTGAAGGAAGCACCGCCAAAGCTTGCCCATGTGACGACGCGTCAGGATATTCAGGCCAATTTCGTCAGGCTCGATGATGTGCTGCCCTTCCTGCGCAAGCTCGATGCGGCTGGCCTGACCACGCGCGAGGCCTGCGGCAATACCGTGCGCAATGTGTCGAGCTGTTTTCTGGCCGGTCGCTGTCCGGCCGAGCATGCCGATGTCAGCGTGCATGCCCGCCGCTTCGCCGAGTATTTCCTGCGCCATCCGCTGGCGCAGCAGTTTCCGCGCAAGTTCAAGGTCACCTTCTCCGGCTGCGCGACCGACTGTGGCCTGTCCGGCATGCACGATATTGGCTTTATCGCCATGCACAGGGACGGTCAGCCCGGCTTCCAGGTCTGGGCAGCGGGCGGCCTGTCGTCCCAGCCGATGGCGGCGATTCTGCTCGAGGAGTTTATCGGTGAATCCGAGATGCTGCTGGTCGGCGAAGCCCTGATGCGCATGCATTTCAAGTATTCGGACCGCAAACGCCGGGCTCGCGCGCGCCTGAAATATGTGGCCCAGAAGCTGGGTGCCGAGGGGGTTGTCGAGGAGTACCGTCGTCAGCGGGCGATGATTGAAAAGACGCATGCGGACGATGCGGGCTGTCCGCAGGCGAACTGGCGGCAGCCGAGCGGCGGGCTGCCGTCATCCGTCAGCGGCATTGTCGAGCAGCATGACGGTCGGCAGGCCGTACTGATCAACCTGTTCCGCGGTGACATGACGCCGGACCAGTGCCGGGCCGTGGCCGCCGCGGCACGCTCGGCCGGCACCGAGGAGCTGCGCGTGACGACCGAACAGGGCATGGTGATTGCCGATGTCGATGCGGACAGGATTGAGGGCGTGCTTGCGATCCTGAAAGAGGCCGGGCTGCAAAGCGCCTATGCGCGCGGCATTGCCGATATTGTCGCCTGTCCGGGAACCGAAACCTGTCGGCTGGGTATTACATCATCGCGCGGCCTCGCCGAGGCGATGCAGCCGCTGATGGGCGAGTTCCGGCAGGATCCGGCGCTGGCCGGCCTGACGGTCAAGGCTTCGGGCTGTCAGCATTCCTGCGCCCGTCACCATATTGCCGATCTGGGCTTCCATGGATTGGCCAGGAAGATCGGGGGGCAGGCTGTGCCTCATTATCAGCTGCACATCGGCGGTTCCGGGCGGGCCGGAGAGGCGCTGGCCTATGCCACCGACCCGGTGCCGGCCAGACGTGCTCCCGAGGCCGGTATCGCAGTGCTGAAGGCCTACCGGGACGGGCGACTGCCCGACGAGTCGATGCACGACTGGGCAAGTCGTATTGGCCAGCAGGGAATCAACGATATTCTCGGACCGTTTGCGGCCGGCGAGGGTGAGGTCGAGGGGCTGATCTACGACTGGAGCGAAAACGAGGCGTTCAATACCAGGGGCAACAAGAAGGGCGAATGTGCCGGCGCCGTGCTGTCGATGACCGATGCACTGATATCCGAGGCCGAATATGAGCTGATGATCGCCCGCGCCCATGTCGACGCGATGTTCTGGGCCGAGGCGGCCGCAGCATTGCGCCGTTCGGCGATCTCGACCGCGCGCGCGTTTCTGGTGCCGTTCGGTGAAACGCCGGAGGACGACGGCGAGGTGTTCGCGTCGCTGATGATCCATGCTGCGGACGATACGGATCTGATGCAGGGCTTTCAGGCGGTGCAGCAGGCCCTGATGGGTATCGATCTGGCTGATCCGGCCCCCGGCGTGACTTGTCTGAGAGATCGTCAGGCGGCATGGCTGGAACTGGCCGAGAAGCGTTTTGCCCCGGTGCCTGCCGAAGACGAGCCGGCCTCGCCCGCGCAGCCGGATACGATCGACGAAGAGACCGGCGATCTCGCGCTGCTTGATCTTTCCGGTGTCGCATGCCCGATGAACTTCGTCAAAACCAAGATCCGGCTGGCTTCGTTGCCGATCGGTGCGCAACTGGATGTTATTCTGGATGACGGCGAGCCGATCGAGAACGTGCCGTTGTCGTTGGAGGAACAGGGACAGAAGGTGCTTGCCAGGGAGAAGGTTTCCGATACTCAGTGGAAGATCCGGGTGGAAAAGGTCTCTCATATCTGAATATGGAACCGGTGCTGAATCCGTTCGCCAATCCTGGCCGTACCAAGCTGGCGCTGGTCAGTCACGGCGTGTCCCTGCCTGAAGGCCTGAGGGATGCATCCCGCTGGGTGGCGCAGGCCAATGCCAGCGAGGCGGTGATTGATCTGCGTCTGCCCAGCGGACATTTTGCGACGGTGCCGGTGGCGCAGCCCTATACCGAACAAAGCCCGATCAGTCTGACGCAGGAAGATGCGGATGGTTGCGCCGAACTGCGCTGGGGCGGTGAAAAACTGGATGTTCAGCTGTTGCCGGCGCCGGCGTTCTACACCAGGAAAGCGCGCTCGGGAGCGCGCATGGGCAGTTTTGCATCGCTGCATGAAAACCTGCTGATGCTGCATCCGCTGATGGGCTGCGGCTTCTTCGCCGGAGAAGGGCAGGCCTGCCAGTATTGCCAGTATGATTCGATGCTCAACGATGCGGTGCCGCCGTTACGCGATCCGCTGGAACTGGTTGAGGTGGTGCGCGCGGCCCTGGCCGAGCGCGAGGTGGATACCGTATACCTGTACAACGGTTATGCTCCGGGAGACGATGCGGGGCTGAATCGTCTGGTGCCGGTGATTGCCCTGCTTCGGCGGCATCTCGGTTATCGCCAGATTGCACTGGAAACCGTCGCGCCGGCCGATGTTTCGGTGATCGACAATCTGTATGCGGCCGGACTGGATATCTTCGTCTGCAATCTTGAACTGCACGATCCGGATCGTTTCGCCGAGATTTGCCCCGGCAAGCAGGCGCATGGCGGCCAGCAGGCGATCTGGAAGGCGCTGGAGCATGCGCGCAAGGTGTTCCGCGCCGGCACCGTGGTCAGCAACCTGATCGTCGGACTGGAACCGCTGGATGCGACCCGGGCCGGCATCGACGCCCTGCTGGCGCGCGGCGTGGTGCCGCTGTTGCAGCCGTTCCGTCCCCTGCCTGGCACGCCGCTGGCTTCGTTGCCGGTGCCGTTGCTGGCGGAGGTGGAGCAGGCCTTTCTTTATCTCTACGGAGCATTGCAGCATGTATCGTTTTCCACCCACAAGCTGCGCCATATGGGACGCGTGTTGACGCCGATGGAAAGCCGGGTGCTGGATGGCGGCGAGACGTCGCTGTCCGAGCGTTGGGTCGCATCGTCGCTGGGACGTCGTCTGGACAGCTGGATGGACGGTCTCAGACGGCAGTTGCGAGCCTCGAACGGCGATGGCGCATCGGTCAGCATGGACCGGCGCCCGATTCATGTGCTGCTGGCCGGCGAGGCCCTGCCGTTCGTATCGCTGACACTGATTTTTGTGCTGGCGATGGCCGCTGCCGGAGCTGCGCCTCCGGCCGGGCTGGATGCGTCCGGCTGGTCGGCACTGGTAATCTTTTTTCTTTGTCTGGCGCTGTGGGTGACGCAGTTGTTGCCGCTGGCCGTGACATCGATGCTGGGACTGGCGCTGTTGCCCTTGCTCGGTGTGATGGGGGCGGGAGAGGTGTTTGCCTTTTTCGGAAACCCGGCCGTGTTTTTCATTCTGGGTGCTTTCATGCTTGCTGCCGGTGTGATGCAGAGCGGTCTGTCAGAGCGTGCCGCGTTGCTGGTGCTGGACCGGCAGGCAAGAAGTCCGCAGCGTCTGCTGTTGACGATGCTGCTGCTTCCGGCGGCCATGGCCTGTCTGATGCCGGAGCATGCGGTGGCGGCGCTTTTTCTGCCGATCGTATTGTCGCTGGTGCGCAGCCTGGGGCTGCGGCCCGGCAATCGCTATGCGCAGGCGCTGTTTCTGGCCGTGGCCTGGGGTTCGATCATCGGCGGCGTGGTGACGCTACTGGGAGGTGCGCGCGGGCCGCTGGCGCTGGCGCTGAGCGAGGAGCTGACAGGTTCGACCTTTTCCTTCCTCGACTGGACGCTGGCGGCGGCTCCCGTCGCGTTTGCCGTACTGGCGGTGTCGGCCGTCGTTCTGTTGCGTACGACGCCGATGCGCGTGGATGTGCAAGCTGCACGCGAACGCATTGCGTTGCGCCGTCTTGAGCTGGGCAATCTGGATATCAAGGGTTATCTGATGGCTGCCCTGCTGCTGCTGACCGTGATTGCCTGGCTGTTTGCAGGCCATGCCAGCAGCCTGGCTGGGATTGCGCTGATCAGTGTCGTAGCCATGTTCGCTTTGCGTCTGGTCGAGTGGAAAACCCTCGAATCGCACGTCAACTGGGGCGTGGTTCTGATGTATGGCGGTGCGATCGCAATCGGCAAGGCGCTCAGCGTGACGGGAGCAGCCATCTGGCTGGCGCAGACATTGGTGCCAGGCGATATCACCGGTCTTGGCTTACTGGCGTTGCTGGTACTATTGACGCTGTTTTTCACCGAAGGGGTCAGCAATGCGGCGGCGGTAGCCGTAGTGTTGCCGATCGCGATTCCGCTGGCGATCCAGGCGCAGATGGACCCGGTCGTGATGGCGCTGGCGACCGGCATTGTGTCCGGCTTTGCCTTCATGCTGCCGATGGGCACGCCCCCGAATGCAATGGTATTCGGTTCCGGCTACGTACGTGCATCCAGCATGCTGCGCTATGGAGCCCTTTTGTCGCTGTCGGCCTTTGGCCTGTTCATGCTGGCCGCCGCGTGGTGGTGGCCGTTGCTTGGGCGGGGAGTTTAACGGATGGGTGAGGTTGGCGTGGATGAGATAATGAAAAGCAAGATCGAAAGTGCGCTGGCTTTGTTGCGGCAGGCGCGGGCCGAGCACGGAGATGGCCTGGCCTATCCGTGCAGCTTCGGTGCCGAGGGTTCGGTGATGATTGATCTGATCTGTCGTCACGGCCTCGATATTCCGGTGCTGACGCTGGATACCGGCCGGCTGCCGCAGGCCACCTATGATGTGATTGAGGCGGTCGAAAAACGCTATGATATCCGGGTGCAGATCGTGATTCCGGATTGCGCCGAGGTCGAGGCCATGGTGCGCGAACACGGCGTGAACCTGTTTCGCAAGTCGGTGGAGTTGCGCAAGCGCTGTTGCGAGGTGCGCAAGGTGCATCCGCTGATGCGATCGCTGGAAGGCAGGACGGCATGGATCACGGGTCGGCGCCGGGAGCAGTCCAGAGGGCGTGCGGAGCTTGCGCCCGTTGAGTCGGATCCGGTCTATGGGCTGAAAAAATACAATCCCCTGCTGGATTGGACATGGGATGATTTATGGTCTTATATCCGTTCCTGCGATGTGCCCTACAACAGGCTGCATGACGCGCATTATCGTTCGATTGGTTGCGAATGCTGTACACGCGCGATCACGGTCGGAGAGGATGAGCGTGCCGGTCGCTGGTGGTGGGAAAACGGCGAGGGTCTGGCAGAATGCGGCCTGCATGTGATGAGTATCAGGGAAGCCAGTGGCGAAATCGAGGGCGGCGAAGGAATTTAGGAGAATCAAGGGATGGTCAAGCATCAAATATCTGAACATAAACTGACGCAGCTGCAGGCACTGGAAGCCGAGTCGATTCATATTATCCGCGAGGTCGTGGCCGAGTTTCGTAATCCGGTCATGCTGTATTCGGTCGGCAAGGATTCCAGCGTCATGGTGCATCTGGCTCGCAAGGCGTTTTATCCGGCGCCGTTGCCGTTTTCGCTGTTGCATGTCGATACAGGTTTCAAGTTCAGGGAAATGTACGAATTCCGCGATTCGTTCACGCGCGAGATTGGCGCGGATCTGATCGTTCGCCGCAACGAGGAGGCGATTGCCCGTGGCATGAACCCGAAGGACTACGGCGTGGCACGTTGTTGCGGTGCGCTGAAGACGCAGGGGCTGCTCGATGCGCTGGAAGAGGGCGGTTATGACGCGGCTTTCGGCGGGGCGCGGCGCGACGAGGAGCGCAGCCGGGCCAAGGAGCGGGTGTTTTCGATGCGCGACGAATTCGGTCAATGGGATCCGAAGAATCAGCGGCCCGAATTGTGGAATATCTATAACGGTCGTATCCACGAGGGCGAGAGCGTGCGGGTTTTCCCGATCTCGAACTGGACGGAGATGGATGTATGGCTGTATATCCTGAAAGAGGATATTCCGATCGTGCCGCTGTATTTCGCCAGGGAGCGGCTGATGGTCGAGCGCGGCTCGATGCTGATTCCCTATTACGAGGAAATGAAGGGTCAGTTGCTGGAAGGCGAGGAGCCGAAGATGGTGATGTCGCGCTTCCGAACGCTGGGATGCAGTCCCTGCACCGGCGCGGTTCGTTCCGAGGCCACGACGATGGAAGAGATTGTCATGGAAGCGGCCGCAGCCCGTCGTTCGGAGCGCGAAACCCGCATCATCGACCATGGTTCGAATTCGATGGAAGACAAGAAGAAAGAAGGTTATTTATGATCGGTTCGCCGGATGTTTGAGACAAGGATGAAGCAATGACTGAGATCAATTACAAAGTAGCCGATGAAATCGAACTGTTGCGACTGGTAACGGTCGGCAGTGTTGATGACGGAAAATCCACGCTGATCGGCCGCCTGCTGGTCGATACCAAGGGTGCGTTCGAGGATCAGCTGCTGGCCGTCCGCAAGAAGAAGGGGCAACAGCATGTCGCCTCGGCCGGAGAGATCGATCTGGCCATGCTGACCGACGGCCTGGCCGCCGAACGCGAACAGGGTATCACGATTGATGTCGCCTACCGCTATTTTGCGACGCCGAAGCGCAAGTTCATCATGGCCGACTGCCCGGGACATGAGCAGTACACCCGCAATATGGTGACAGGCGCATCAACGGCAGGCGCGGCGATTATCCTGATTGACGCGCGCAACGGCGTGATGCCGCAGACCAAGCGTCATACCCATATCCTCAGCCTGCTGGCCATTCCACACCTGATCGTGGCGGTCAACAAGATGGACATGGTCGATTACGACCAGGGTGTATTCGAAAAGATCCGCGATGAGATGCAGGATTATTGCGCCAGACAGGGCGTGAAGGACCTGATCTGCATCCCGATGTCCGCTCTGCTTGGCGATATGGTGGCCGTGCGCGGCGAGCATATGGACTGGTATCAGGGCAAGACCCTGCTGGAAACCCTGGAGAGTCTGCCGGTGCTGGACGATATCGACAGCAAGCCGTTTCGTCTGCCGATTCAGCTGGTCAACCGGCCGCAGACGCCGGAATTGCCGGATTACCGGGGCTTTATGGGCACGGTCGCCTCGGGCACGATCCGGGTCGGCGACGAGGTTATTGCCGAACCGAGCGGCAATATCACGACGATCAGGGAGATCGTCACCTTCGACGGCAATATCGAGGAGGCGTTCGCGCCGCAGAGCATCACCGTGACGCTGAATGACGAGATCGATCTCTCTCGTGGCGACATGTTGACCAAGGTCGGCGAACAGGCCACCACCAGCAAGGTGATGACGGCCAATGTATGCTGGATCGGCGACGAACCCCTGAGCGTGCGCAAGAAGTACCTGATCAAGCATACGACCCATACCGTCAAGGCTCTGGTCGATGCGATCGACTACCGTACCGATATCCATACGCTGGAGAAGGAGAAGGCGGACGAACTGGCCATGAACGAGATCGGTCGCATCACCTTCAGGCTTCAGAAGCCGCTGTATTACGACACCTACGAACAGAACCGGGCAACCGGCAGTTTCATCATCATCGATACGTTTACCAATAATACGGTCGGCGCGGGCATGATCACAGCCTAGGTGAGCCATATCACAGAAGCGCTGCTGTCTGCGGGATAAGCTTGCCGGGCAGCTTCTCCGATGGATAAGCGGCCCGGCTGGCAGGTTTCTCCCTCCTTTCCCTTTCCGGAATCTGTCAGTCGGGCCGTTTTTTATTTTTGCGTCTTTC
>JAJRVH010000043.1 GCA_021545625.1 Zetaproteobacteria bacterium | reverse complement strand
CCGGCCTCTCCGAACGGCCCGCGGCCAACGGCCAGCAGAAACGCTGCGGTAAACACCGAACCGTTGCCCATGCCCGTTACGAAACCAGCAACAATCGTCAACCAGATTGAACTTTTCATTCAGCCCTCCTCTCTTTTGTGAACTCAAGATGAATTCCCTTTAATCAAGCGGACCCTATCCGGCACCGTCCCCTTGTCAACCCCATTCATGTATTAAGGTTATTGCAATTGACGCCGGATACCAGGAAACGGAAAACATGCCGCACACACCCTTGCAGATTGGCCGGCAGGCGCCCATCATTTGCAGCATGAAGGAATTATTCATCTATGGCATCAGCGGCCTGGCCTCGCTGTTCATCTTCGGCTACACCGTACACATGTTTGTCGGCGGCCTCGTCAGCGAGCAAACGGAAATACTGTTGATTGTTGCAGTCGTCCTCATCAGCGCTGCAGCGCTCGGCTATATCGCCTGGGACACCATGCGCCGCAGACAGCAGCGTTAAGGAACTATCTGTACTTTTCCAGTGCCTTTTTGACAGCCTGGTAATCATTCTCGTCAAACTGCTTGCGATGAAAGATGAATTGCTGCTTGCCACCGTTATTGTCCATGCCGGTCACCGCAAACGACTTGTCGGCATGATCGGCGAAGAAACGGATATCGCGCACCAGTGAAATCGTATCGCCCCCCTTGAGCTTCATACGAATACGCTCGCGATTGATGTCCAGCGACACGGGCGCGGAAGGCAGAATCAGCAGACGACGCAGGATGCGTCCGCCCCCAACCATCAGAAAGAAGAAACCGAGAAACATCAGCAGGTAGCCGATCCATTCATCATCGTCATGCGGATACCAGAACTTCAGCCCCGTGATGATCAGGAAGCCGACCGTCGGCACATACAGTGCCAGATCCCAGATCACGCCGGATGAATCCGGATGAAGCTCACATTGCACTTCCTGCCAGCTCTTCGCCATACTACCTATTTCACCCCGCCCGTCAGGTCCGACAATACCGGATCAATCTCCTGATACAGCATACGCCCGGGATAGACGACCTCGACCTCGCCCCTTTCGTTGATCACAAAGGTCCACGGTTCACCACGCACCTGGAACGCATCATAGGCCTCCGGGTTGTAATACTGATCCATATGCAGAAACAGCACCTTGTGCTCGTATTTGTTGAGCATCTCCTTCATCAGCTGCAGTTGCTTGTCGCATTGCGTACAATGACCCGGCGTCGCAAATTCCAGCACGATCGGCTTGTGCTGCTTCAGCGCCTCATCAAAGGACAACTCATACATGCGAGGATCCGGATAACGGTAACTGGTCAGCTTAGCCATGTCGCCACCGACATCCTTCAGGGTCTTGGTCTTGACAGCCGGCGCAGGCTTGCCCTGCATGAACACCCCGCCACCGCCGACGCTTCCGAAATCCGTATCGCAGGCGACAAGCGCTGCCGCAAGCAGCATCGCAACCAGCCCGGAGGCCGCCGACCTCATCATCCCCTGCGCCATCCCTTGCAGGTCATGAAAATATTGTAGGCCCAGACAAAGTTCGCCAGCAACACGATCGTCCCGAAGATCCCCATCGTCGCCAGCCACGGACGCACCAGCTGCTCGACCTCGGCCGGCGTCATCGTCACGCTGGCCATGCCGCCGATCGTGCCGGCCGTCGAGAAAAACACGACCATGCCGATCAGGCCGAGGTTATGGGTCCAGAAGTGAACCTTGACCAGCTTCATGCTGTAGATCGGGCGCCTGACAAGGCGCGGAATGATGTAATAGACGGCCGCAAAGATCGCCATCTCGACCCAGCCCAGCAGATTGACATGCGTATGAGCACGCACGATCAGCTTGCCGAACATGCGCTGGTCGACAAAATGACGGAATTCATGGATGCCGCCCATCAGCGCTCCCCACGAAAATCCGATGATGCTGTAGATCACGCATGCGAACACGAACCACAGCGTATATTTGACGTACTCCTCATTTTCCCACGGCTGGCTCATGGCTGCAGCAACTCCCTGTTCGCCTTCTCGTTGGCGCGCCTGAGCGCCTCCGGATCATCGCGAATATCCTTGTATTTTTCCTTCCACTCCTCCGGAGCCCAGGTGTTCACCATCGTATCAATGAAGGGCGAATCACCCTTTGGAGGAATGGCTGCCGAGGACGACCCCTGATCCGAAATCAGCTCGGATAAAAAGGTTGCGATTGCGTGCAACTCTTCCTCCGGCATTTCGGCCACATAGGCGGCCGAACGCTGTCCCGGCGCATGGTCGATGGTCGGCGCCCCGTAATTCTTGACCGGATCGGTCAGGAAGGCGTACAGCCAGTCCAGACTGCGGCGCGACCCGATACCATCGAGATCAGCCGTGCGCCCCATATTCGTGCCATTGCGCAGTGCCCGATGGCAGGTCGTGCAACCGCGCTCACGAAACAGGCGCGATCCGAGCTGCCCCTCCTCGGACAGGTTGGCATGGGTTTTGGTTTCAAACATGGGCTTATCGGAAGTCGCCATGACCACCTGCATAATGATAAAGGCCACAATGGCAAAGACGATAAAAACGCCGGCCACCGTGAAAAGTATTTTCTCGCCCGGCTTCAGGGGCTGCTTGGTTTCACTCATGGGTCGCCATTATTCCGCCGCCCTGCGACAATGCAAGCGCACGATGCTTTCCACCGACTTGCCATCCCTACCCGGCGACCTATCATCGTCGCGATTGATCACAATTGGAGGTACACGTTGAAACAACTCACAGCATGGTTGCTGGCCTCCCTGCTGCTGGCCGGATGCCTGAGCCAGGCCGACCAGGGAAACGAAGCAGGCAAGATTGTCGAGCAGGTTCACCAGGCATTTTCCGAACGCAACTGGGACGCGCTTTTGCCACTGTACAATGACAAGTTTTTTGCCAACCGCAGCGCCGACCAGTGGAAAAAATATCTGGAGAAAACAACGGCGAATCTCGGCAAGCTGAAGAATATCAGACCCACGTTCACCCAGAAGGACCCCCGTTTCGGCGGAGACTTCTACCTTTATGGCTTCCTGCTGCAATATGACAAGGCGTCGATCAGCGAAACGCTGACCCTGTTCAAGGGCATCAATGACGAACAGATGAGCATCTCCGGTCATCTGCTGAAAATACGCAGGCACGACGCGCCATGATAATAAAAGCCTTCGCAAAAGCCCTGTTGATCAGCACCCTGTTTCTCGGACTCCCGGGCTGCATGGGACAGGACAAATTCGTTTCACCCGAAACCCTGCAGAGACTGGAAGGCACCTGGATAGAAAAAAACGGCACGGCCAGCATTCGCTTCTACAGGGATGAAACGGTCAAGCTGCTGATGCCATCGACCCGTCCGCCGACCCGCCTGCTTTCACAGCTGGAGCTAATGAAGGACGACACGCTGGCCTTCGGCACCGGCGACCGCTGGAACGGCCCGGTGCGCATCAAACCGGCTGACGACTGGCGGACGCTGCATCTGCATTTCCCCGACAAACAGGACAAAACCCGGGAAATCATCGTGGATTTTGTGCGGCCGGAAAAATAATCACCAGCCCCTGTTGACAGGTCGGATATCGCCGATATAGTTCGCCGCCTCATTGACGCGGGGTGGAGCAGTGGTAGCTCGTCGGGCTCATAACCCGAAGGTCGCAGGTTCAAATCCTGTCCCCGCAACCAAACATAAGGCCGGTAAGTCCAAGTAATATAAGGAT
>JAJRVH010000042.1 GCA_021545625.1 Zetaproteobacteria bacterium | reverse complement strand
CCTGCCACTGAGCCTGCCACTGAGCCTGCCACTGAGCCTGCTGCCGAGCCTGCTGCCGAGCCTGCTGCCGAGCCTGCGCCTCCCGCAGCGGCCGGAAAACAGCTGTGGCCATGGTTTACCGGCATGCTGCTGCTCGCCATTGCGTCGGGGTTCTGGCTGCAGCACGACCAGTGGCTGGATAATCGCTGGTTCCGCAGCACGCTGATCAATATCGGCCTGCCGGTCAGCCTGCGCGACAAGGACTGGCGCGTAATCCACGAAAGCGTGCATGCCCAGTGGATTGTCCGCGACGACCGCAGCCGCGCCCTGCTGATCGAAGGGCGCGTTGAAAACCTGCTGGACAGCGAATTGCCGCCGCCCAAGATCGAGGTCACCTTTTTCGATGCGACCCGTCCGGAACAGGTCCTGCTGAGCCGGCTGCAGGAGATCACACTGCCGCCGACCATGGATGCGGTGCGCCATGCCCCGTTCATCGTGCCCGACCGCGACATCATCCCGGTGGCGGAGCGCGGCCAGCGCGGCTTTATCCTGCTGCTGGAATCGCTTCCCGAAGACGCGGGCGATTTCGCATTAACGGCGCGCGCCGTTCAGCGCCGCTGATCCTCCTCGTCCGGCTCAAGAATCCATTCCATCGCTGCATCATTATCGGCATAGGGAAAATGCATCAGCCTGGCCGCCACGAAATGGTCGGCCAGCGCCGGTAGCTCGGAAAGAAGCACCGCATCGCTGACCACGGCCGCTGTCGATATAGGTATCGACCGCCGCGGTAATCTCGCGCATGTCCTCAACCGACAGCGGCCCCTTCGGGCACACGGTCAGCACGCCGTGTTGCAAATCCATGTCGAACTCGATCATCGCCGCCCCCTTTTTCCGTTACTATAGCAAAGAGAGGCGACGACGGCGCGCTAGCCGTCCAGCCCCGCATGCCGCAGCAATGCATCGACGCGCGGCGGACGGCCGCGAAAGGCGACAAAGGCCTCGCCGATATCCCGGCTGCCGCCGACCGCCAGAATCTCGCGCCGGAAGCGCGCGGCCGTATCGGCGTTGAGCACGCCCTCCTCCTCGAAGGCGGCATAGGCGTCGGCCGACAGGACTTCCGCCCATTTGTAGCTGTAATAACCGGCCGCGTAACCGCCGGCAAAGATATGTGAAAAGCTGTGCTGGAAACGATTGAACGACGGCGGCCGCAATACCGCCACTTCCTGCCGGACGCGATCGAGCACCTGCTGAACACTCTGTCCGCCGGCATCGGCATGCAGCTCGAAATCGAACAGCGCGAACTCGACCTGACGCAGCATCTGCATGCCGGACTGGAAATTCCTGGCCGCCAGCATGCGCTCGAACAGCGACCCGGGCAAGGGCTCGCCCGTCTGATAATGGCGCGCGAACAGATCGACAACCTGACGTTCCCAGCAGAAATTTTCCATGAACTGACTGGGCAGTTCCACCGCATCCCAGGGCACGCCGCGAATACCCGACACGCCAAGCTCCGATACCCGGGTCAGCATATGATGCAGACCGTGACCGAATTCGTGGAACAGCGTCGTCACCTCGTCGTGGGTCCACAGCGCCGGCCGGTCGCCGACCGGCGCATCGAAATTGCAGACCAGATAGGCGACCGGCAATTGCAGGCCATCATCCGGACGCCTCCAGCGAATCGTGCATTCGTCCATCCAGGCGCCGCCCCGCTTGTGCGGCCGCGCATAGGGGTCAAGATAAAACGCCGCGATCTTTTCGTCGCTGCCGGCGTCGAAGATTTCAAAGAAGCGCACACCGTCGTGCCACGCCTCGTCATGCACGGCCGGTTCGATACGAATGCCGTACAGCCGGCCAACCAGCCGGAACATGCCGTCGATCACGCTGGACTCGGGAAAATAGGGCTTCAGCTCCTCCTGCGAAATCGCATACTTTTTACGCCGCAGCTTTTCCGAGACATAGGGGACATCCCATGCCGCAAGTTCGGCCAGTCCCAGCTCCTCCTCCGCGAAACGCCGCAACTCGGCCAGTTCCGCCTCGGCGGCCGGGCGGCTGCGGCGGGCCAGCTCGCGCAGAAACCCCGTCACCTCGCCGAGGCTGCCGGCCATCTTCGTGGCCAGCGAATATTCGGCATACGAAGCAAAGCCCAGCAGCAAGGCCGCCTCGCGCCTGAGCGCCAGTATCTCGTCCATGACCGGACCATTATCGAGATCGCCGGACGAGGCGCGCGTCACATAGGCCCGGTACATCCGTTCGCGCAGATGCCTGGCATCGGCATATTGCATGAACGGGATATAGGAAGGCGCATCGAGTGTGAACAGCCAGCCGCCGTCATAGCGGTCGTGTTCCGCCGCCCGCTGCGCGGCGGCCGCCAGCACCGATTCGGGCAGGCCGCGCGTATCGTCGGCATGGTCCAGGTGCAGTTCAAAGGCGCGGGTCGCATCCAGCACATGCTGCTCGAACAGCGTCGCCAGCTCGGACAGGCGCATCTGGATATCCCGGAAACGCTGCCGGTCCTCGCCTTCAAGCTCGGCCCCTGCAAGCCGGAAATCGCGCAGCACATGCTCGACGACCCGTTGCTTCTCGACATCCAGAGCCGGAAAATCGTCGCGCTCGCGCACCTTGCGGATGGCCCGATACAGCGCCTCGTTCTGGGCCAGTTCACTTTGCCATTCGGCTACCCTGGCCACACCCTGCTGGTAAACCGGCCGCAGCTCCGGCGAATCGCAGACCGCATTCAGATGCGCAACCGGCCCCCATACCCGGGACAGGCGCTCGTCCATCTCCTCCAGCGGCGCCATCAGCGACGCCCAGTCCGGATCTGCGATGCGGGTCAGCGCATCGAGCCTGCGCCGGTGATCGGCCAGCAGATAATCCAGCGCCGGCAACACGTGCCCGGGCCGGATCAGGCTGAAGCGGGGAAGCTCGCTGCCCAGCCCCTGCAGCAGCGGGTTGTCTTCGGGCATATCAGGCAAACGATTATCATTCATGGCCGCAACGATGGCGATGCCGGCGCGAATCGGCAAGGGCACCGTGCAATCACCGGACGATCCGCGTAGCATCGGCCGCGCGGAGTGGTCCGGATGATCGCGTCGGGTGGCGACATCCGCCGAGGAAAGTCCGGGCTGCACAGGGCAGGGTGCCGGATAACGTCCGGCGGGGGCGACCCCGGGAAAGTGCCACAGAAAGCAGACCGCCCCGGCGTGCCGGGGTAAGGGTGAAAGGGTGCGGTAAGAGCGCACCGCCCCGTCTGGTAACAGCGGGGGCACGGTAAACCCCACCCGCAGCAAGGCCAAATAGGGAAGCATACGGCGCGGCCCGCGTCTGCTTCCGGGTAGGCTGCTCGAGCCTGCCGGTAACGGCAGGCCCAGATGAATGATCATCGTCTCCGGCCCGGCCGGAGATACAGAACCCGGCTTACAGGACCACTCCGCCCCTATTGTCCGTCTGTTTTGTCTATCGGCATTCTTCGGGTATGGTTGGCATCGGCATCGGCCGCCGGAGGCGGATGTCAGGAGGAACGGATGAGCCTGAGCTTTTCGGACGCGGCCAAGGCGAAAAAGCTGCGCGAATACTTCGCCCGCCACGGCCGCATTTATATCGTCGTCAATGCCGCGCTGGAAGAGGTGGAGGTGCCCGGACATTTCCGCGGCGACCCGGCCCTGCGGCTGGTCCTGAACACGCGCATGCCGCAACCGATCCTGATCCATGACGACATGCTCGAATCGGACTTCTCGTTTTCCGGGCAGGTCTATCCCTGCCGCATCCCGATGCACGCGATCTGGGCCGCCTATCTCCCCGAGGGCGACCTGGAGCAGGGCATCATCTGGGACGACAGCGTGCCGGAAATGATCCGCTCGCTGGTCAGCGCCGTGCGCCGGAGCATGCATGATGATGACGACGATGACGAGGCTGCACCTCCGTCCAGACCGCTGAGCGCCATATCCGGAGGCGGAAACAAAGCCGCCGGCAACGGCAGGGAAGGAAAAAAAGACAAGCCGCGCAAAGTCGGCCATCTGCGGGTTATCAAATAATGAAGCGCCTGCTGCCATGCTGGCTGCTGCTTCTGGCCTGCCTGCCGGCCGGCGCCGGGGCACAGACGGCCGACGATCCGCGCATGATCGTCGATATCATCGCCGACCCGGAAAAAGGCCCGGACCTGAAACAGCTGCATGCCGATATCCGCCATGCGGCCGGACTGGCGCTTGCGAAGCTCTGGCAGCGCCTGCTGCCGGAACAGGCGCAAAAGAATCTGCCGGCGAACACGCCGGAGATCCGCTTCATGCAGCGCGCCCTGCCGACCGCCGAGGGTGTCCGCATCCGCTTCGACACCCGGCGCGTCTTTGATTTTCTCGAATCGCACCAAATCCCCTATATCGCCGAGCAGCCGGTCTGGAATCTCGTCATCGACATGCGCAACGCCGACGCCAGGGAGATGTCTCAGTCGGCGATGCTGCTGATGGACTTCGCCCGCGAACAGGCAGCGGACCGGGGCTTTGCGATCGATGGCAGCGGCGATTCGCTGATCATGCAGTGGCGCTGGCTGGACAGCCGTCAGGTCAGCCTGAGCGTGCGCGGCACCTCCGCCGCCGGGGAAT
>JAJRVH010000041.1 GCA_021545625.1 Zetaproteobacteria bacterium | reverse complement strand
TATATCTATCTGATAGCACCGCACAATTCGCGCCTGCTGGCTGCCGTCGATCCGGCCGAGGAAGCGCCGGTGGTCGAGGCCTGCCGCAGGCTCGGGCGTCCGCTGACGCATATCTTCAACACCCATCATCACCGGGATCATACCGGCGCCAACGCCGCGCTGAAACAGGCCTTCGGCTGTCGCATCGCCGGGCACCGGGAGGATCGCGAGCGGCTGCCGGAACTGGACGACGCGCTCGCAGCCGATACGACGTGGCCCTGGGCCGGGCTGGATGTCGGGATCCTGGACATGCCGGGGCATACGCTGGGTCATATCGCATGGCTGATCGGGGACGCGCTGTTCTGCGGCGATACCCTGTTCGGCGCCGGCTGCGGTCGCCTGTTCGAGGGCACGCCGCAACAAATGTGGCAAAGCCTGTCGCGCCTGGCCGCCCTGCCCGACGACACCTCGGTCTACTGCGCCCATGAATACACGCTGGCCAATCTCGATTTTGCCCGCTCCGTCGATGCGGACAATCCGTCGCTGGCCAGGCGCATTGAGGCCGATACGCAAAAGCGGCGGCATGGCGAGCCGACCATTCCTTCCCGCATCGGGCTGGAAAAGGAAACCAACCCCTTCCTGCGCCCGCTACAGGCGGCGTTTCGCGCCCGTTATGCCGTAAGCTGCGGTATCGACAGCGATCCCCTGTCGGTATTCACGCATCTGCGCGCCGCCAGGGACGACTGGCGCTAGTCGCGGCGCAGCCTGTCCGAGACAGCCATCGGCGTCGGATAATTCATAATGATCAGATAGGGTGAAACAAGAAAGGTGATCAGCGTGGCCAGCTGGATCAGATTGGCCGCATCGGTGCCGATCACGCCCATATCGGTCGCCAGAACCGCGATCAGCAACGAAAACTCGCTGGACTGCCCCAGCCTCACGCCGACCTCGCCGGCGCGCTGTTTCTCCTCGCCGGAGCGCAGCAGCAGATAGCGATAGATCCACGGCTTGACGACCAGCACGATGGCCGCCAGCACCAGCGCCGGCACTGCGACCTGTCCCAGCGCACCGATCTCGAAACCGGCCCCGACCGAGAAAAAGAACATGATCAGGAAAAAGTCGCGCAATGGCTTCAGGCTTTCGGATATGAACAGGGAAATCGGATGCTTGGCCAGCATGACGCCGGCGATGAAGGCGCCGATTTCCGGCAACAGCTTCATGGCCACGCCGAGTTCGGCCATGCCCAGGCACCAGCCGATGGCCAGCAGAAAGATATATTCCTTGATCTTGTCGAAGCGGCGCATCAGCGGTATCAGCATCCATGTTTCCAGCGCGAAGGCAATCAGGAACAGCAGCGGAAAGGCCAGCAGCGGAAAACTTGCGGCCAGCCACGATCCGTTGCCCTGCCCCAGCACCTCGATCAGCTGCAGCACGAAGATCGCCAGCATGTCCTGCATCAGCAATACGCTGATAATGATTTCGCCGGTGCGCTGATGATGCAGCACTGTCGTCGGCAGCAGCTTCAGGCCGATGATGGTGCTGGAAAAGACCAGCGACATGCCAATCAGAAGGCTCTCAAGGATATTCATGCCGAACAGCGATGCGATCACTCCGCCGATCGCAATGAACAGCAGGGAGCTGATCAGCGTGACCAGCGCCGATTCACGCATCATATGCGTCAGCTTCTGAAGCGGCAGATTCAGGCCCAGCAGAAACAGCAGGAACAGGATGCCGATACTGGCCACCTGTTCGACGAAATAGGAGTCGGGAACAATCTCGAATACCGGTCCGAGCAGCAGCCCCAGCAATACATAGCTGACCAGCAGCGCCTGACGGGCATAGAGCGCCACGGTCGCCAGCACCGCCGCACCGAAGAAGATCAGGAAAATCGTGAAGATCAGGCTATCGGATTCCATCGAACCGGTTCCTTCGGGACCATCCTTGCATCATGGGTCCAGTCTAGCAGCAATCGCCGTCCACGACATTTCCATGCCCGGATGAACGGACTACGCTTGCAGCATGCACTGGATCGCGGATCTGCAACTGCTGGGACTGATCCTCGTCGCCCATGCCGCCCCCGTCCTGCTTGCCCGCCTGTACCGGCGGACGCGGCGCTGGCCGGTCGATGGCGGCCACAGGCTGGCCGGCGAACGCCTGTTCGGCGCCTCGAAAACCTGGCCGGGCCTCATGGCTTCCGTGCTCGCCACATCCGGCATCGCCTGGCTGGGCGGCATCGGTGCCGGCATCGGTCTGCTGGTCGGCGGCACGGCCATGGCCGGCGACCTCCTCTCAAGCTTCATCAAGCGTCGGCTGGGACTGCCTCCCGGTTCGCGGGCCAGCGGGCTGGACCAGCTGCCCGAGTCCCTGCTGCCGGCCTGGGCCGCCGGACTCTGCATGCCGCTGGCAGCGGAGGATATTTTCCTGACCGGGCTGGCATTCATGATCACGGAGATATGGATATCGCCGCTGCTGTTCAGGGCCGGCATCCGCAAACACCCCTATTGAGAATCGACAGCGCGCAGCACATGCACGACAATCTCGGGCGGACAGAAAAAGCGGATATCCAGCAGCGATGTTCCACAGCCGGCCGAGGTGTAGCCGCTCATCTCCCGATAACGCCATGCGCCGCGGCAATAGCGGCGCGGACAGTCGCAATCGTAGATCATCGCGAAGCCGCCCGGCAGGCAGACCTGTCCGCCATGAGTGTGACCGGCCAGCATCAGGTCGATGCCGGCATGGGCCGCCTGCCGGAAAATCTCCGGCGAGTGGGCCAGTAAAACGCGACAGCCTCCGTCAGGCAGCCCCGTCATGGCCCGTTCAAGACTGTCGACACGATAGTAATGCGGATCATCCACGCCGATCAGGTGCAGCCCGTCGCGCGGGGACAGGGCCTCATTGAGCAGCATGCGGATGCCCATGCCCTCGAAGGCGGGCGCCATCGCCAGACAGTCATGGTTGCCGAGAATGCCGAAGCAATCGCCCGGCAAATGCGGCCGCAGACGGCGCATATGCCGCAGCACCGGGTCGATCGGGCCGTAGGTTCGGGCGCGGTAATCGCCGGTCATCACCGTGATATCCGCTTCCACGCCTGCCAGCGAATCGATCAGCGCGTCCGTCGTGTCGCCGGCCATATCCAGGTGCATATCGGTCAGATGCAGCATGCTCAGGCCGTCCAGCGACAAAGGCAGTCCCGGCACGCCGACATCCCGCCGGTGAACGCGGTGGCGTCTCGCAAGCGGCCGGCCGAGAGCGGCCATGCCGCTGATGCGGGTCAAGGCGCGCAGCAGGCTCTGGGCCGACAGCCAGTTTTCAGGATGCAGCAAGCGCCCATGTCCGAACAGATCGACGGCGTGATCGTGCTCGATGCCAAGCCGCTGCCGCACATGAACCGACCCCAGCCTTTGCCGCAGCATCCGAAGCTGATCGGCCGTCGGCTCGGGCTGCCGGTAGCGATGCATCAGCTTCCCAGAATCTCCAGCATGCGTGCCCCCAGCAGCGTCGGGTTGTGTTCGATGGATACGCCCGCCGCCTCAAGGGCTGCGAATTTCGCATCGGCCGTGCCCTTGCCGCCGGAAATGATCGCGCCGGCGTGCCCCATGCGCTTGCCGGACGGAGCCGTGGCACCGGCAATGAATGCAACGACGGGCTTGCTGACATGCTCGCGAATATATTCCGCAGCATGCTCCTCGTCCGCGCCGCCGATCTCGCCGATCATCACCACGCCTTCGGTTTCATCATCCGCCTCGAACATACCCAGCGCATCGATAAAATTCATACCGTGAATCGGATCGCCGCCCATGCCGAT
>JAJRVH010000040.1 GCA_021545625.1 Zetaproteobacteria bacterium | reverse complement strand
GCCGCGCCCTGAAACAGCATGCCGACGCGGTGCATGCGCTGCAGCTGTTCGTCCTCCTGAAGGGCCAGCCAGTTTTCACCGTCGACCAGTATTTCGCCGGCATCGGGCCTGAGCAGACCGAGGATGCATTTGATCAGCACGCTTTTGCCCGTGCCGGACATGCCGATCACGGTCATCGATGTGCCGGGCATGATATCCAGATCGACGTTCTCAAGAACGGTCTTTTCCCCGAAGCGTTTGCTCAGACCACGGATGCGAATGCGGGGCATGTCGCTCATCGTTTGCATCTCAACCGAACATCCAGGCGGTCAGGAAATAGTCGGATACCAGGATGCTCATGCAGGATATCACGACGGCCCGGGTGGTCGCGCGCCCGACGCCAGCCGCGCCCCCCCGGCAATGAAAACCCTCGGTACAGCCGATCACGCCGATCAGCAGGCCGAAAAAGGCAGCCTTGACCAGGCCGGAATAGAAGTCCTGCAATTCCATGTAGGCCGTGGTGTTCTCGATATAGACGCTTGGATTCTGGTCGAGCAGATAGACGCTGATCGCATAGCCGCCGTAGATGCCGACAAAGTCCGCAACGATGACCAGCAGCGGCATCATCGCGATGGCGGCCAGCAGGCGCGGCAGGATCAGATAGCGCACCGGGTCGGTGGACAGCGTCCATAGCGCATCGATCTGTTCGGACACCCGCATCGTGCCGAGTTCGGCGGCAAATGATGCACCGATGCGGCCGGCCACCATCAGTCCGACCAGCACCGGCCCGAGCTCGCGTACCACCGACATGGAAACGACAATGCCGGTCATGCTTTCGGCGGCGAAGCGATGGAAGACGATATAGGACTGCAGGGCCAGCACCATGCCGGTAAACAGTGCAGTCAGCAGCACGACGGGCAGCGACTGGACGCCGACCTCTTCGGCCTGCCGGATCAGCATATGCCCGTACCATGGGCGGGACAGGGTGCGCCGCATGGCTCGGGCGAAGGTCGTGGCATACAGCCCTGTATGAAAGCAGATCGCCTCCGTCGTTTTTCCGATGGCGGTCAGCACGGCGATCATGAGGAAATCGGGTGCCTGCTGACCCGCGCGCCGACGCCGGTGAACAGCGTATAGCTGATGGTATCGAGCTGTCGGGCCACATGGTTGGCGGACATCGTTTCCCCCCAGAATTCGGCCGTGTCGGCGGGGCTGCAGTCGCAGTCGCTGACATCAATCAGAGTATAGTCCATGCACACGCGGCCGATGATCGGGCAGCGGGTTCCGCGAATCACCACTTCGCCGCGGCGCGACAGGCCGCGCGGTACACCGTCGGCATAGCCGAGCGCCACGACGGCAACGCGCATCTGTCGTTCGGCGACGAAATCGGCGCCGTAGGAAACCGCATCGCCGGGAGTCAGTTCGCGGATCTGCATGATGCCGCCGCTCAGTTGCATGACGGCCTTGAGGCCGAAGGATGTGCCGGTCACCGGTTCGGCGCCGTACAGCGCGATGCCGGGGCGCACGACATCCAGAGCCTGGGAGGGCATTGCGACGATGCCGGCGCTGTTGAGAAGTGATGCGGCTGCATCGGGAGCCAGACGCCGGTGCATGGCCCGGAATGCTTCGGCCTGCGCCCGGTTCATCGGGTGTTCGGGCGTATCGGCGCAGGCCAGGTGCGACATCAGGCCCGCCAGTCCGATGCCGGCCCGGCTTAGCCGTTCCAGCATGGTCTGCGGATCGGCCGCACCGATACGGTGCATGCCGGTTTCCAGTTTCAGCCATATTCGGCCGTGGAAGTCGGCCTGTTCGAGAAGGTCGATTTGACGAGGCTCGCTGATTACCGGAGTGAAGCCGTGTGCGGCACACAGGTCTGCATCCCCGGCATCGAAGATGCCCGACAGCAGGGCGATGGCGATATCCTTGCCGGCGACATATTGCCGCAGCATCAGCGCCTCTTCGGCATCGGTCACGGCGAAGTGGCGACAGCCGGCCTCGTAAAGCGCCGGGGCGACCAGATGTAGCCCGTGGCCGTAGGCATTGGCCTTGACGACCGCCATCACGTCGGCCGTTCCGGCGCGGGCCCGGATCAGGCGGTAGTTGTGGCGCAGGTGGCCTAGATGGATGCGGGCAACGGCAGGTCGGCTCATTGCCTGATTATTCAATGATTTTCGCTAGTCGTCAAAACCTGCCGAGACATGGTTCTCGAAACGGGTATAGCGGTGGATAAAGGTCAGCTTCACGTCGCCGATCGGACCGTTTCGCTGCTTGGCGACGATGATTTCGGCCAGTCCCTCGTTTTCCGGCTTCTTGTTGTAGACCTCGTCGCGGTAGATGAACATGATGATATCGGCATCCTGTTCGATGGCCCCGGATTCGCGCAGGTCGGACATGACCGGACGCTTGTCTGCTCGCTGTTCCAGCGAGCGGTTCAGCTGTGACAGTGCGATGACCGGCACGTTCAGCTCCTTGGCCAGTCCTTTCAGCGAACGGGTGATCTCGGAGATTTCCTGAGCGCGGTTGTCGATGTCGGAGCGTCCCGACATCAGCTGCACATAGTCGATGATGACCAGGTCCAGCCCCTTGTGTTCGCGCTTCAGGCGCCGGCATTTCGAGCGCAGCTCGAGCACGGAGATGGCCGGTGTGTCATCGATAAAGATCCTCGATTCGGCCAGCGCGCCGCTGGCGGCCGCCAGCTTGCGCCAGTCCTCCCGCGAGAAGCGGCCGGTGCGCAGATGCTGCATGTCCACGCGCGCCTCGGTGGCGAGCATGCGCATGGCGATCTGCTGGGCGGACATTTCCAGCGAGCACACGGCCACAACGCCGCTGTCATCGGAGCGCAGCGAGGCATTCTGGGCCAGATTCATCGAGAAGGCCGTTTTGCCCATGCTCGGACGGCCGGCGATGATGATCAGGTCGCCGCGTTGCATGCCCGATGTCATTTCATCGAGCCGGTCGAAGCCGGTCGGCACGCCGGTGACGGCCTTTTTCTCGGCGTAGCGCGCTTCAAGCTCCTTGTAGGTTTCGACCATCAGGTCGCCCATCTTGTTGAAGCTCGGCCGCGAACGGTTGAAGCTTTCGGCTACGGCCAGAATATCCTTTTCGGCCAGATCGAGGTGGTCATTGACCGGCCGGCCGGGGTCCTCGTACACATCCTGCGAAACGCGGCTGCAGACGCTGAGCAGCTGGCGCAAGACCGCGCGTTCGCGGACGATTTCGGCGTAGTGTTTGACATTGGCGGAGGTGGGGACGGCCGTGACGAGATCGGCCAGGTAGGCCTCGCCTCCGCAGGAGGCCAGTTCGTCGCGTTGCTCGAGCTGATCCTTGATCGTTAGCGCATCGACCGGCTGGCCGCGCTGGGCGAGCTCCAGGATGACGGCAAAGATCCGGCCGTTGGCCTCGCTGTAGAAATGCTCGGGAAGCAGGCCGCCCTCAAGGCGTTCAAGGGCTTCGGGGTCAAGCATGATCCCCCCGAGTACTGCCCGTTCCGCATC
>JAJRVH010000039.1 GCA_021545625.1 Zetaproteobacteria bacterium | reverse complement strand
CTGATCGGCCGCCTGTTCGACCATGCCTATGAGCGCAGCTTTGCTCCGGGGGAATCGGTCTGTTCGATCGGGGATCAGGCCGGTCATATGTGGCTTCTGATCAGGGGCGAGGTGGATGTGCTGGTGCCGGGCGAGAGCGTGCGGACGATTTCCGGCAGCGACAAGCGTCCCTGTCTGCTCGGCGAGCTTGCCTATTTCACCGGCATGCGTCGCGCCGCGACCCTGTGCTGCGCCACCGATGTCGTGCTGCTCGAACTTCCTTATGAGCGCATTGAGTCCTTGCTTTCCGAGGACGCGGATATGCGTCCGATGCTCGAGCATCTGTTCAGGCACCGCCTGGTGCTGCGCATTTTGTCCCAGCATGAGCTGTTCAAGCTGTTCAATGACGTCGATCGAAGGCGGGTGGCAATGAGCTTTGAGAATACGGCCATGCAGGCTGGCCAGGTTCTGATCGAGCAGGGGGTCGAGGATCCGAACGCGTTCATGGTCCAGGCAGGTACGATGCTGCTGATCAGACGCAAGCCCGGCGGTGGCGAGGAGCTGTTGTCATCAATGCATCCCGGCGACGTGTTCCATCTGGGCGGGTTGCTGCGGGGATTTACATCGCCGTACCGTGTTCTGGCCGGTACGCCGGCGCGCCTTCTGCGCATGCCGCGCTATCGTTTCGAGCCGTTCATGAAGGAGCGGCCATGGCTGATCAAGGCGATTCTGAAGCTGAGCCGCATGTCCGGCGAGCGCCAGATCCTGCATCCGGAAGCCAAGAACCTCTGGGCTGCGAACCGTTATATCGATATGAGCAGGAAGCCCTCCTGAGGCGATTCTCCCGGCGTCGGGAATTTGTTAGCTTTCTCCGCTCTGGAAGACTAAGTTTCCCTTGCCGGTCCGGCGCGTGGCGGACTGGGCGGACAGGAGTTCACGGATATGGCTGACAACAAGGCTTCAGATATCAAATGCTATTCCCCCGGCCTGGCCGGCATTCCGGTTGCCGAATCCTCGGTTTCATTCGTCGACGGCCAGCGCGGGCATCTCGAATATCGCGGTATCGATATCGAGGAGCTGGCTGAAAAATCCTCGTTCGAGGAAACGTCCTATCTGTTGCTCTATGGCCACCTTCCGACGCGAGCCGAGCTGGACGAGTTCGACGGCGAACTGCGGCGCCATCGCCGCATCAAGTTTCGCATTCGCGACATGATGAAATGTTTTCCGGAATCGGCGCATCCGATGGACTCATTGCAGGCGACCGTCGCCGCGCTTGGCATGTTCTATCCGCTTCCCTACAGTCCGGATGGCAGCCTGGACGATGAGACGGTGCGCGATGTCTGCCTGAAACTGATTGCCAAGATGCCGACGCTGGTGGCCGCGCATGCACGCATGCGTCATGGCGACGATCCGATCCCTCCCCGCGACGATCTGTCGCACGCGGCGAACTTCTTCTACATGCTGACCGGCGAGGAACCCTATCCGCTGACCGAGCGCATCATGGACGTGGCGCTGATTGTACATGCCGAGCACACGATGAATGCCAGTACCTTCTCGACGCTGGTAACGGCATCGACCCATGCTGATCCCTATACATCGATCAGCGCGGCGATCGGCACGCTGTCGGGGGCCCTGCACGGCGGGGCTAACGAGGATGTGTTGCATATGCTTGACGAGATCGGCTCGGTGGACAAGGCAGAGGCCTATCTGAACCGCAAGCTGCGCAACAAGGAGAAGATACCGGGGCTCGGACACCGGGTGTACAAGACCAAGGATCCGCGCGCCACGCTGTTGCAGAAGCTGTATGTGAAGCTGACCGAGAAAATGGGCGGCGATCCGACCTACGAGATCGCCAGCCATATCGAGGAGTTGTCGGCGGGCACGCTGGGCAGAAAGGGCGTGTGTCCGAACGTCGACTTCTATTCGGGCATCGTATACCGCAAGCTGGGTATTCCGGCCGACCTGTTTACGCCGATCTTTGCCGTGGCGCGGGTCTCAGGGTGGCTGGCGCACTGGAAGGAGCAGCTCGGGCACGGGCGCATCTACCGGCCATCGCAGATCTATGTCGGTGAACACGGCTGTCATTACGTGCCGGTCGACGAGCGTTAGTCGCTCCGCCACCGGGGCAGAAACGCCGGTACGCGGCGGCGATAGTCCGCATAGGCCGGGTGTTCGGCCAGCATGCGCCTTTCCTCGAGGCGGGAGCCGATTATGAAATACAGGCTGACGGCCAGCGTCAGGCTCAGACTGTTCAGACTTTGCACCGGGCTGGCCCACAGGATCAGCATCACGCCGCTGTACATCGGATGGCGAAGGTAGCGATAGATGCCGGTTTCGATAAAGCAGTCCTGTTGTGTGCCGCCGCTTTTCAGGCCGAGGAACAGGGCGGTGTTGATCGGCCGAAAGGCGGCCCAGACCAGCCAGGCGCCGCCTCCCTGCAATGCCAGACACAGCCAGAAGGGCATGCCTTCCAGCCGGTACAGCGGCCGATCCGGCAGGGCATGGATATAAAACAGCCAGACGCCGGTGAGAGCGACGGATACCAGCGTGTAAAACAGCCGATAGCGCCGGCCCGTCAGATTCATCCGGCCGGCGCATAACCGCTTGCAGGCATCGGATGCCATGCCGCTGTGGATCAGCGCGAATATCAGCGTGGCCAGCCAGAGCCCGGAAACGGCATGCATCGGAATATTCTAGTGCGTCTGCAGGGTGTCGGCCAGCGAGTCCCTGTCTTCCGGATTAGTGGGTGAAGCGCGTGTTGCTTTTCAGATTTCAGGTAAGAATATCGAGAATGCCGTAGGCAATCGCTACGGAGGCATCTGGGCAGGCCTTTCTGCGGGCGCAATATTATCGCCAGCATCGATTATGCAGAGGTTGAGTGTCAGTGCGCCATATGTCGCCGGATCGGTTTTGCCGGCTGCGCTACTTAATGGGCCAGGGACTGACGTTCACCCAGTTTTTTGGAAGTGACAGGCGCTAGGGGCTCAGGCGTTGCTGGCATGCCAGCGATGGCGTTTCGGCAGGCGCCATCCAAGGCCGCGCATGAGCTGCGGCAGTGCAATCAGGCAAATCAGCCATGACAGGGTCGTCCATGCCGGGGAAGTGGCCATGGCGATGCCGAGCATGGCCCATGGCGAAACCAGCAGGGCGAGCCAGCTCAGGCCGGATATCAGCGTCTTGTTTGGCTTGAATGTCTGCATGAAAACCTCCTTGGATGCGATGATGGCTTCGCTTAAGAAAGATTTGTGCCAGCTTGCCGCTGTTATTAAAACTCCAGCAGCTTGATCTTGAGCTGGTAGTAGAACAGGGCGACCATTTTCGGGTGGACTTTGGGAATATACGTGGCATTGATAGCCAGATGGTCGGTGCCAAAGGTCAGGGCCGGCAGGGCTACGAAGAACGGACGGTTGTTGCGGAAGTCCTTGCGCGTCATCAGAAATGCCACCAGCCCGGCATCCAGGTGCAGCTTGTCCAGTTCTTCCGATAGCATGAAGCGGCGCATGATGCCGCCGCCGGCATAGAAGGAAGGATTGAAATTGGAGTCCTGGAACCCTGTTGCGGTGATGAACGGGATCCAGTGCTCATGCCACGGCTCGAAGTCGTACTGGAAGCCGGCACCCCAATTCTGTTCATTGAGTTTAGCTCCGTTCGGTGCGGCATCCAGATGGTCCGCAATGCCGTTGGCAATGGCATACAGGCTGCCGGCCTGGGCGGGTGTGGCAGCGAATATGGCGGCCATCATGGCCAGCATGGCGCACAGCTGGCGCAGGGTGGCAGGCATACAATGTGTCAATTTGACGATTCTTGGCAGGGCTTGTTTGGTGCTACTTCTGAATAATGTCGTCATTTTTGTCACCTCGGTCGTTTGTGGCAGAGGCGGGCCAAGGGTGGGCGTGGCGTCGCCGCGGTCTCTGGCCGGCCTGCTGCCGGGTGGGTGAAGGACTGTTGAGCAACCTGCGGGCCAAGTGATTTATTTTATAAATGAGGCTGGCGGAAAGTGGGGGGGGATCCTTGTATGGGAAGATTTTCGGGTGAATGGATGGAGGCTGTCGGTTTCTGATTTCGCTGGAGTCTTGGCATATATGGCGAATAAATTATGACGCTAGTCTCCATATATCGTCATAATTATGACTTACTATGTATGAATAAGCGATATCAGAACGGGATTATGGCTAGGCATGCCGGTTCCGGCACGCCTGTCGCATCTTATCGTCAATATAGTGACGACTTCGATTTCAGATCGGTGAAGGGGCGGGGGAATGCCGGTGCAGCCAGCGGCTCATGCCGGCGGCGGTCAGAATGCACCAGACGGCGAACAGCGCTCCCGGTAGAGCCGTTTCGGGCTCGAAATGTTGCAGGGCCAACGCGACGCCGAGTCCCGCATTCTGCATGCCGATCTCGATGGCCAGAGTGATGCGGTAGCTGTGTCCGAAGCGGAACAGGGTGGCGGCCAGCCAGCCAAGCAGGTAGCCCAGTGCGTTCAGTATCACGACCAGCGCCACGACAACGGCCGGCGTGTCGGCGATGCGATCATGATTGGCGGCTACGGCATAGCTGCAGATTACGATAATGGCGAGCGCGGCCAGGCCGGGCGCGATGTCTTCCGCCTGTCGCAAATGCGTACCAAGGCGGGGGCGAATCGCCATGCCGAGCGCCAGGGGCAAGGCGACGGTGAGCAGGATGGTTTGCATCATTGGCCAGAACGGGATGCCCATGTACGCCTGCCCGAGCATCTCGACCAGTGTCGGCGTCAGCAGCGGCGACAGCATGGTGGCAACCATCGTCATTGCGATGGAGAAGGCGACCGCGCCACCGGCAAGGTAGGTGATCGTTTGTGTAGCCCATACTAGTGCCTTTATAGTCATCATAGTCTAGGCAGTATATAGCGAATGTTATGAAATTCTTTCGCGCAATCTCGCCCTGCTAACTGTAGCGGGAGCCGTGGGGGCATATCTTTTTCCGGCTGTTTTCCTTGTATTCAAGGATTATTTCTTGTGGCTTTTTGCAGCGACCATGTTTGCGCTTGGCCTAGTCATGAAACCGGAGGAGGCGAAAGATGCGCTTACTAAACCACTAAGTATTATTGTTGGTGTTGCAACACAATTTAGTGTCATGCCTGCACTGGGTTTTGCGGCGGCAGCCATTTCTACATGGCAAGGGGCATCTCCAGCCGTGGCGCTAGGTTTCATTATCGTTGGATGTGCGCCGGG
>JAJRVH010000038.1 GCA_021545625.1 Zetaproteobacteria bacterium | reverse complement strand
GGATGACAGCTCGACCGCCTGCCGCAGGCGGGCCACCACCTTCACGTCCTTGCCCAGCTTGTAGCTGTCGACCTGCCTGACCGGCCCGGGGAAAGCGCTGACATCCTGACTCCGCTCCTGGCCCGGTGCCAGACTCGCATCGCTGATGTTCAGCTCAACGCGCCCTTTCTTCTGCACCATATTCACGACGGGGCTGGCGCTATCGGTTCGAATCACCAGATGCGCCACGCGGTCATCCGGCTGAAAATCCACGCTCTCGACAACCACGCCACCCTCAACGGCTGCCGGCCTGATATCACCGAAGCGAATCACCATCCGGTCCTTGCCTGCCTCGATCTGATGCCGCGCCGCCTCTCTGGATACCAGAGACACCACCATGCGCACGCGCCCTTCGGCCCCGCCGATGGAAACGCCGCTCACCTTCTGCGTGGCATAATCGAAATGATCCCTGGGCAGCTTCGACTGCGCTCCCCAGAAATCGATAATCATCGTACGGCCATCGTCGGTCAGGAAAGCATTGTGATTGCGGTCCAGGTTCCGCCCGCGCAACACAAGCTCGGTCACATCTCCCCGATCAACCGCCTGGATATCCTGAATCACGGCGCCTGCTGCGGTTTCCGCAGCACCGGCAAGCGCCTTGAAACGCACCAGAAGGTCCGTGCCGTCTTCGACGATGCTGTACTCCGCCCCGGCATGCAGGCCGATCTCGACGCGGGCGGCATCGCGGTCCTGAACCGGAAACACGTTTTCAACAGCTCCGGAGCCCTTCACCGGCCCCACGCCTTTCATCAGCGTATAGCCTGGCAGACTGATCGCCACCCGCCTGGGGGCCTCCAGATCGTAGACCTGATAAGCCCCCGCCTGGTCGAGACTGATCCTCACGGACGACTGCCCGCCATGATCCTCAATGGAGATCCCCTTAACGGATGCCGCCCAGACAGCCGGCGCCGCCAGCAACAGCAATGCGCAAAGCAGGGAAGATAGCAGCCCAGCTCCCGAATATGCCCGATTCGACGTTCTGTTTCGTTCCATGTCGGCCTCCCAGCCAGCTTCATACATCATGATCAACGCCTGCCTCTGCGTCTTTTCTTTTTCTTCGCCTTGTGCTCAACAAAGCGATAGGTCACGACCTGCCCCTTGACCGCCAGTTCGCCGTCGCGCTTCGACCTGCTCAGCGTCAGGTTTTTCACATCCACGATGCGCGGCATCTCTCCGACCCGCTTCAGAAAGGTCAGCAACTGACGGAATGTGCCGGAGATCCTCAGGGCGACGGGCACCTCGGCATAGATCTCGCGAACCACCTCGCCGCTCGGCTTGAAGGTCGAAAAGTTCAGCCCCGAATCCTTGCCGGCCCAGGATACGCTTTCCAGCAAATCGGGAATCTGCGACTTTCTCGGCAACATATTCAGCGCCGCCTTCAGCTGCTTCTCAAGCCTTGCATATTCGGCCTGCTTGCGCGGCAAATCCCTGGCCAGGCGCTGGTTCTTCTTCAGCAGCAGACGCTGGCTTTCGACCTGCGCCATCTGACTCTTGATCGCATCCTGAACCGGCAGCCAGCCAAAATACAGATAGGCCGTCATCATCAGCACAACCGTAGCCGCAAGCGCCGTCAGCTTCTGCCACATCGGCAGCGGCAACATCGGCCGCAGCGCATCAAGAAAACTGAGATTCGTCGAATCGAAGTTCATGACGCCCTCCCGGCTGTCTTCGGCTGACCAGCAGACTTGTCGACACGCGCCAGCGTCAGACTGAAGGAACGCACGGTTACGCCGCCGGCATTCACGCGACTGATCACCTCCAGACGCACATCGGAAAACAGTTTGGAAGCATCCAGCTGACGCATAAAGTTTGCAATCGCCTTGTTGCTCTCCCCCAGCCCCTTCAGCTTGATCAGCGGGCCGTCATCCTGAATCTTTGTCAGCCAGACATTTTCCGGAATCAGGCGCGCCAGTTCATGCAGCGTCATCAGACTGCGAAAGCGTCCTTCCTGAAGCTGATCGACCAGCTTCAGCTTCTTTTCGACATCCGCGCGCAATGCTTCGAGATTGCGGATCTTGCCGATCTTCTTCTGCAGCATCTGGTTCTGAGCCTTCAGTTCCGTATAGGTTTCCTGAAGATCCGCCAGCTGCGAGGAAGCCGACCAGTGCAGCCCCATCGCAATCAGGCCGGTCAGGGCGATGGCGCCGAAGGCAATGCCCAGATGCTGGACTATCTGCTGCCTTCTGCGGGCGTTGCGATAGGGAAGTAAGTTGATCCGGATCATGAGTCAAATCCCCGCAAGGCCAGGCCGACCGGCATCATCAGCATCGGGCCGATTTTCTTCAGATAATCCTCGTCGAACTTGCGCGAAGAGGCCTTGATGGACGGGAAGGGATGCAACACGCTCGCCTCGATGCCAAGACGCTGTTCAAGCTCGGTGGCAATCCCCGGAATCAGCGCGCAGCCGCCGCTAAGCAACAGTTTCTGAACCGGAAACTCCGCATGATTGGCCGAGTAGAAATCGAGCGAACGCACCAGCTCCGAAGTCAGGCCGACATAGAAGCGCTCCAGCGCTTCGGGGTGAATGCTGGAAAAGTTTTCGATCTTCATTTGCTCGGCCGCCTGGTAGCTGATGCCGTGCTCCTTCTGAATTTCCTCGGTCAGATTCTGACCGCCGTAAAACTGATCGCGCACAAAAGCCATCTGACCATTGATCAGCACGTTGATGTTGATCAGATTGGCGCCGATATTGATCAGCGCATGCACCTCGGCATCCTCGTCGGGCAACGCCTGCGTATCGATCACGCTGTGCTCGCCGGTCACCTCGGCAGCATTTTCCAGCGCAAACACCGCGCAGTCCACGCATTTGGCCGTAATACCGGCCTCGCTGAGCACCAGCTGGTAGTCTTCAACGACTTCCCTCTTGCAGGCGACCAGCACGACATCCATGGCTCCGGGATCCTCGGCCGACTCGCCCAGAATCTGGAAATCCAGATAGACATCGTCGATATCATAAGGCACATGCTGGTCCGCTTCGTACTCAATCTGGGTTTCCAGCTCAAACTCGGTCGCCATCGGCATCGAAACCGTCTTGATAATCACCGCATTGCCGGACACGGAAATGGCGGCATTACGGGTTGACGGGCGGGCCACCTCGATCGCATCCAGCAGGGCCTGGGATACCGCCATCGAATCGATAATGGTATTCTCCACAATGGCATCGCGAGGCAGCGGAACAACGGCCAGCGCCTTCAATTCATAGCCGGAACGGGTTTTTCCGAGCTCCACCAGCTTGATGCCGGTTGAGCTGATATCGACACCCATCAGGCTTTCGGACTTACTTGAAAACAGGGCCACTTCCCCTCCTCACTTCAAGTTCTACTCGCACTTATAGTTGCAAGTTAGCTACAAGTAAAGAGAAAGTCAACCATTTAGCGCTTATCGCCAACCTTCCTCGTCAAAAACCGGGCAATCAGGCGCAGTTCGTCATCACTCACGCTCATGGCCGGCATATCGCTGAAACGCCCGTCGGCGGCCTTTCGCAGCACCGCGAACACAGCGTCCACGGAACGCGTCATGCCGGTTTCACGATCAAGCGCAACCGACAACAACGGCACCCGCTCTCCGTCCGCCTCATAGGCCACCACATGGCAGGAGCCGCACTTGCGGGCAAAGACCCCCGCACTGCCGGCACCTGAATCCGACACCGTCGTCACCGCCGCATCGCTCAGCCCCTCGACCGGCGCACCCTTGCGGTAGCGGGGCGGCACATCGTCCTTGTTATCGGTAAAATGCATCACGCCCGCCTCGTCGCGCCACTTGTAAATGCCCGCATCCGCTGCGACGACCTGCAGCAGCAACGCCGCACACACAGCCATCCATCCGTATTTCATCGCAACAACTGCCTCCCGAAACGTTGCATCACGACCTGCGTATTGCTGGTATTGATATTATCCACCGCCTCGATCGCATAGACCAGCACATAGCGCCCATCGGGCTTCTTGTTTTTCAGATAGCCGCCAAAGCCGGTGATAATGGCCCCATTGATATAGGAATAATGATTACTGTCACCGGCATAGCTTGAATTGCCCGGTTCCCATTCCAGCGGCCCCGGCGTATAAACAATGCCGTTGATATTCGAATGCGCGTGCATATCCAGCAGCCCGCCGACATACATCTCGGCCGGAATGTCCCGCCAGGCCGAGGAAAGCATCGGATATCCCGTCGTCACCGGACCCCAGTCCACCGTTCCGTCGCCAGTCACGGGGCTTCCATCCCATGCAGGCGCCGAAGCCCCCGACGTACCGTCAACCTGGGCCTGATAGAAATAGGTCACGGTATTCGGCGGCGTACCCGTCACCACCTTGATCATATCCCCCATATAATAATCGTGATTGGCGATCCAGCCGGGCGCATCAAGGCCGACCAGAAAATAGTCATTCTGGTTCTGCTCCAGATCCCCGGCCTTGTTGAAGCCCGCGTCCAGCGTCGGATTAAACGGCGAGCCGCTGGGATAATTCGCATTCCCGTAATCCTTTGCCGTCTGATGCTTGCTCCACAGGCCGTTCGCATCGGTATAGATGTCGGTCAGCAGGCTGTTCCAGTCCGCCGCACTCAGATCCAGCGCCGCCAGCGCCACCTTCCAGCCATGCATATAACCGGACGGAAACAGCAGATGCATGCGATCGCCATCATTGTTGCCGGCTGTCGAATCCTCGCGGCCGATCGCAAAGCTGCCGGTAAAACTCGCCGGAAACGCGGATACCGGCCAGGCATTGTCATCGGTCGGGCTGGCAACGGCCGCAAACAAACGGTGATAATATTCAAGCGCGCTGTTCTCATTCGAGAACATGGCCGAACTGTTGCCGGGCGCCGCGGAAAAGCCACCCGCCAGACTGTTGGCCAGATCCACCAGACCATCGCCGGCCGCATTCGTCATCAGCCGCATCGTACCCGTCAGGCCATGCTGCCGCGTATCGCTATCCGTCATCGGGATCAGTCCCTCGCTGGCCGGGAAATAGCCCGAACCGTCGGGTGCGGCCATGTTCACGAAGCTGGCAGCATTGCCCGTCGGAATCAGGCCCGAACCCGCATGCGCCGTCGGGAACTGCAGCAGGCCGGTGCTGCCGCCCGCCGCATCGCGCGGCAGCGACGGATTGATCAGGATCGGCATCTCGAACTTCATATAGGCATTCGTCTCCTCCAGCGGCGTCAGCAACCTCTCCCCGCTGGCCGGATCGAACACATCGTTGCTGTTACCGTCTTCGAAGAAATCGAACATCAGCGAGCCGTATAATACAAGTCTCGCCGTACCATCCAGCGTACCGTCCGCGTCCACCTGAAAGCCCGGCGAAGCATAGCCATCGTAGAAGCCCGTGCCGCCATTTTTATCCGTGGTCAGCGTCCCATGCGTAAAATCATGCATCTGTCCCGTCACCGTGGATCCATTCACAGTACAACTGAAGTTCGTGCCATTGCCTACCGTCGGCAGCATCACGCGCACCATGCCGAACATCGGAATGCCATAGTTCACATTGTATTCGAATTCGGCCAGCGTCATGCGTCCCGACACCGGTGCCCAGGCATGGATCCCGTACTGGAAAAACCACAGCGCATCGACCGCCTGCCGCAGGGCCTCGACCTTGCCACAATAACGACCACTGACGGCCGTGCCTGAAATCACGCCGTTGGCGTTATGCTGACAGGTAAACTGCTCGGCAGCCCAGCGATAGGCATCCAGTTCGAACAGCTGCGACACACCGTTCGGAAAATAGCTCAGCTGGTCCGGCGTATTCAGCAACGGCGCCTGCACCAGATTGTGCGGCAGCTTCGGATCGGGAAGATTGCTGTAGGGATCGGCATTGTCCTGGGCCGCGCTGGCCAGCCGGGCCCTCGCCTCGTTATCAGCGGCCGCAGGTCCATGCCCCGAATACAACAGCAACGGCGTGAACTCAAAGGAAACACCGGTCGTACTCGATGTCCCTTTCCGGAATCCCTTGCCACCGCCACCGATATCGGTATTGGACTGGATGGCCGTGCCGGATGGATTGCTGGAGGGATTATGAATATCCCTCAGATATGGCGCCTGCGTCACCTCGATCACAGAGTTGTTCGGCGGCGGATCCGTCCAGGCCTTTACATTGCCATAAACGGTCGGTGGATCGGTTTCCTGGCACATCTCGTTCCAGTCGCCGTAATTGGCGGCATTGGTCATCGCCGATACGCCGGTAAGCTGCAGCGAGGCACGAGCCTGGAATTCACGCATCAGCGTGCGGCTCTCTCCGTCGCGCCCCAGCGCATAGACCACAAGCATGCAATTGCTGCCCGTGCATTCGGCCTTGGCCTCGCCATAGGGATATTCCTGTCCGTTACCGGGATCCATGCGATCATAGCTGGTCGCCCAGACCGCCACCTGCGGCTGCGTGCCCGTAGCCCATGCATTGTTCGCCAGCGTCGTAACCCCCGTCACCGCACCGGCCGTTTTCGTAAACCCGTATACCCGCACATTCGAACTGGCGCGGATGAATGCATCGACATCGGCTGCGCCTGCATTCGTTACGGCAGGCGAACTGTTCAGACCCGCCAGGCTTTCGGCATGCAGGCCGGCCACAAACGGCGCACTGCTCGGCAACGTATTCGTATTGCCCAGCACATAATTCATAATCGCCACGCGCTCCGCGCAGCCCGGCTCCGGTATGCCCGTCCCCGGATCGCAGGACGGGTTCGTGATGCCGCTCTGAACCCAGTACCAGAACATCTGGTTCAGGCCGGCCGCCGCCACCGCCTGCGCGCGCGCCGAATCGCCGGCATATTTCGACACCTTGGTTTCGATAATCGCCTTATAGGTTCCGACCGCGCCCAGCACCGTGATCACGCCAATCAGAATCAGCGACGTCACCAGCACAAAGCCCCGCTCCTGGCTCGGCACGGTGATTTCCGTCTTACCCATATTCATGACAAGCCTCCTGCTGTACATTCGTCACTGGCTGACCGCCGTCATCGGACGCACCTGAATATAGCGATGGATACGCGGCGACGTCGTTGCATTGCCGAACACATCCCGTTTGCGCCCTCCCTTGTAGCCCACCGGCACTTCCATCTCGATCAGCGCGGTAAACAGCGGGGACACCACCGGAGCTCCGGTTTCATCCGGCACCGTCATGGCATAGGGATCCGCCGGCGGCGCATCAATCAGCGCCGTATACGGATCGCCCTGCCACACCTGAAACCAGGTGACATCGGCGAGGATCTCCGATGGAGAGTCCCCTCCGTCGCGCGTATTCCGGTCCAGACGCAGCGAACGGGCGGCCGCATTATAGCTGTAATGACGCATCGCCCGGTAATTCATCGTATAGGGGTCCACCGCTCCCCAGAAGCCGGCATCCGGCTCCCATACCTCGGCATAGAGATCCGTCGTCGCGGCCGCAGGAGATACGGCCGGATCGGGCTGAATCGTCATCGATGGCGTACCATTGATAATCAGGGTGCTGCGCAAATCGTCGGCCAGCACCTGCAAGACCGCCTCCATATCCTGAACCGCATCGGCCTTCTTATGCTGAAACTTGTAATGGCCATACTGACTCTGGAACGTCGCCATCAGGCCGCCCAGAATCACCAGCGCGATCACCAGCGTGACCAGAAGCTCGACCAGCGTGAAGCCCCGCGCCGGAATATCCCCATGCCGCCGACGTACTAGCATATCCGACCTCCCGCCATCCGTGCGTCATTGCTACCCAGGCTCTGAACCGTACTGACAATCAGCTGGTTTTCAAAACGGTTCAGGCGACCACCACTCACAGGCACCAGCGTGATATGCAGCACCCACTGGCTGCCGTTGTTCGTCGCGGTCAGCGTATAATTGAAGCCATCCCGCGTACCCGTGACCGGCGTTCCGGCCGCCGGCGGGTTCCCTGACAAAATCCGGGCTTCGTAATCCGACAGAATGGCCTGCGACACAGCTGCCGCATCCATGCGCTCCTCGCTCTGCTCGTTGGTACGCATTCCCTGAACCAGCAGTCCGCCAAGCGCCAGCAGCGCCACCGCGATCACCAGCAAGGCCACCATCGTTTCGATCAACGTGAACCCGCGCACGTCACTCATGGCGCCATCACCCGCGCCCGGCCGGTCACCGTATTGACCACCAGACACTCACGTCTGTTCGGGTCTCCGGGATCCCTGGCCATCACCGCCTTCGTTGCACCGCCGCCCGTCACGCTGACCGTGCCGCGCGACTTGAACACGAACGTCTTGACGCCCGATGCCGTGCTGGCCGCGCAGGCGGCGGTACCGGCCAGCAGGTCCACGCCATCCTGCGGCCGCCAGTTGCCACTCCATGTGCCACCGGCATATGTCGCACCCAGCACCGTCGATGCAAAACGGTCGCTGGAAAAGTCCACGCCCACCGCCTGGTCCTGGCCCGTGGTCCGGGCCTTGATCCTGGCCGCGCTCATCGCACTGCGAATCTCCTCGATGGCGCCGCTGACACGATTGGAGCGCTGAAGCGCCTGCCAGCTACCAACGGCAATCGTCAGAATAATCGCCATGATTCCAATCACCACCATCATCTCCACAAGCGTCACGCCGCGTTCCAGCCCTTGCCTGAAGGCGATTCTTCCGCTTAGGCTTGGCTGAATGCGTGTCTTTTCCATCATCGTCAAATTAGGCCTCGTTGTTGCGCTGTTTGCTGTGACTGCCCTCACAATAGGGTATTTCCATTTTTCCGGCAACTTACCAGAGCTTAGCAAACTATCCGACTACCAGCCACCGCTGGTCAGCCGCGTTTATAACGACAGGGGGGTGCTGATCGCCGAATATGCCGACCAGCATCGCATCCTGACGCCGTTCGAACAGATTCCGGCCCGGCTGAAGCATGCCTTTCTGGCCGCCGAGGACCAGCAGTTCTATGAACACCCGGGCATCAATCCCGCCCGCATTGTCTCGGCCGCGCTGGCCAACATCCGCGCCGGCCACACGGTGCAGGGCGGCTCGACGATTACCCAGCAGGTGGCCAAAAACTTCCTGCTTACCTCCGAGCGCTCCTACAGCCGGAAAATCCGCGAGGTCATTCTCGCCTATCGCATCGAAAAGAAGTTCTCCAAGGACGAAATCCTCTATCTGTACCTGAACCAGATCTATCTCGGCCGCGGCGCCTATGGCGTGGCCTCGGCTGCCTGGCGTTATTTCCACAAAAGGCTGGACGAACTGACGCTGGCCGAATGCGCGATGCTGGCGGGCCTGCCCAAGGCGCCCAGCAGCTATGCCCCCCACAGCCACCCCGAAAAGGCGCTGAAACGCCGCAACACGGTGCTCTACCTGATGCAGCAAAGCCACTTTGCAAGCCCCGAAGAAGTGGTCGAGGCGCTGAAGGAGCCGATCCGGGTCACCCCGCTTGAACGCCCGAAACTCACCAATGCCTATGCGGATCAGGTCTACAGCCAGCTGGTCAAACGCTTCGGAAGCAAGACCCTGCGCCGCCAGGGGCTGACCATCGTGGTTCCCTATGATCCAGAGGCCCAGGGGGCTGCCGTACGGTCCGTCCGCCACGGCGTGCTGGAAATTGAGCAGCGCCAGTATTACCGGTACCCGCCGCACCACGCCGCCTCGGAATGGTCGGAACTATTGAAATCATGGGCAGAAAAACGCCACGACAAACCCGCCATTCCAGCCGATGACGAACTGATTCCGGCGCTGGTCGTCAGAGTCGAGAAAAACGGCGACCTGCTGGTCAACGACGGCATCAACGAATGGACGCTGAACAAGCCGAAATGGCGATGGGAAGCCAGACCCGAGATCCCCGAAGGCGAAACCCTGCCGCCCCGCTATGATCGTCCCGCCCGCTGGATCGCCGGCGACGAAATCCGGCTGCAGGGCATCGGCAAACAGGGCGTGCGCCTGGCACAGGAGCCTTCCGTCGAATCCGCTCTCTATGCCGTGGACCTGCAAAAAGGCACGGTTCTCGCCCGCGTCGGCGGCTTTGACTATAAACGGGGCGGCTTTGACCGTATCGCCAGGGCCATGAGACAGCCGGGCAGCGCCTTCAAGCCCTTCCTCTATGCCACGGCCCTTGAAGCCGGCTTCACGCCGGCATCCATCGTCATGGATACCCCCGTCGTCTTCGAGGGCGATCAGCTGGATGATATCTGGCGGCCGGAAAACTATAAAAACCGCTTTGCCGGCCGCGTGACGCTGCGCAACGCGCTTGAACATTCGCGCAACCTTGCTTCGATCAAGGTGCTGCAGAACATCGGCATCAATCGCTTTTTAAGAGCCCTTGAGAATTACCCCTTCGGCCGCAAGTTTCCGCCGCAGCTGGCACTGGCGCTGGGCGCCACCGAAGTCACGCCCGAGGCTCTGACCGAATCCTATATCGTGCTCGCCGATGGAGGGCGCAAATGGAAGCCGGTGGCCGTACAACAGGTTCAGGACCGTACCGGCAACACCCTGCATCGCTCGGTGGCCGGCAACCGCTGCCAGGTCTGCCATGCCAGCCCGGTGCTACCGGTCAATGACAGCATGAGTCCGGCCGAGCAGGTGCTCGACCCCGTCAATGCCTTCCTGATCACCAATATGCTCAAGGGCGTCATCGAACACGGCACCGGCCGCCGCGCCCGCGCGCTTGGCCGGCCGGCCGCGGGCAAGACCGGCACGACCAACAAACAGGTCGATGCATGGTTTATGGGCTACACGCCGCAGATACTGACCGGCGTCTGGGCCGGGCGCGACGTCCCGACGCCGATGGGCCGTCATGAAACCGGCTCTCATGCGGCGCTCCCCACATGGCTGGAAGCCATGCAGGCATTCCACAAAACGCGACCGGTCGAGGACTTCGTTCCGCCCGAGGGCATCGAATGGGTCGCCATCGATCCGAAAACGGGCTTGTTGCCCAGTGAACATTCCCGGCAGGTGTACCTGGAGGCATTCCGGGCCGGCACGGCCCCGACCGAAGCGGACGATGCCGGCCCGGAAGACGGCGAAAAGGGCTTTTTCGGCCTCGGACTGTAGCTTTACGCCGCCAGGGCGCTGACCCTGGCCGCCATGATAAAGTCATTCTCATGCAGGCCGCCGATCTTGTGGGTGAAAAACACGACCGTGCAATAGCCCCAGCCATAGCAGATATCCGGGGGGTGCTGCTCCGCCTCGGCCAGGC
>JAJRVH010000037.1 GCA_021545625.1 Zetaproteobacteria bacterium | reverse complement strand
CGGATTCTTCCGGTTATGCAGATGCGCATCGAGCGCCTGCCTGTCGGCGAAGGAAGTCGAATCCCGGCCGTCAAGCAGATCGGCATCCAGATGCGAGCCCTTGCCTTGGCGGAAATGCACGGTTTTATCGCGCACGTGCCTGTCCAGCACCTGCCGCAGCGATGCAACCGCCTTGTCATGGTTATCGGCGCCAGCCGCAACGGGTACGACCGGCAGCGATACGGAGGGCGCTGCAGCCACCGGCTCCGCCGGCGCGGCGGGAGCGGCAGGCGGAGCCGGTGGCTTCGGCACCTCGGCGCGGAACACCAGCTGACGCGTGCCAAGCTCCGGTGCATCCATCTTCAGCCCCGACTGGATGGCAAGGTAATAATCGCGACCGGCATCTAGTTCGTTCAGGGGATTGTTCTTGCCGAGCACGACATGAAAACGGTGATGTCTGACCGGCACGCCGAGACGGATCTCGGTCCAGACCGGCAGGCCGCCCGTGCGGCTCGTATACAGGCTGAAGGTCAGATCCTGCGGCCCGTCTCCGACTTTCTCCGGCAGCGTGCCGTCGTAAGCAAGGGTGGCCGGCAGCTCAGATGCGGAAGCCGCCATGCAGGCAAGCAGCAGGAACCCGATCAGTACGAAAAAGCGGCCGGCAACATTCATCGCAAACTCCCGCGCGGAACAGACATCGGCGATATTATACGTGCGTCGGCCAGACAGGCAAAGGACAGAGGATTCATTATGAACGGGTATATGCAGCCGCCATACGTTTTGCAATACCTTTAAACTCACGCCTGAGGCTTTCAGGCGCAAGTACTTCCACTTGATCACCAAATCCCAGCAACCACCAGCGTAATTCACCGCTATCGTTCACCGGGGTCTCCAGAATCATGCTTTCGCGATCTTCCGCGGGCGTAATGGATTGCTCCGGATGCAGCGGACGTTCCCGAAGGTGATAGGCGATATCATCGCTGATCCTTGCCTTCAGCCTGATCTTGCCAGCTTCGGTAAAATCCAGCCCTCCGGATGCGATATATGCATCCAGGCTGAAACCGACAGGGCAAACCGCAGGGGTATCAAGCTTTTCAGCTATCGTCATGCGGTGCAACGTCATCAACCGGATATCAGTATAGTCCCAGCACGTACAAATAAGGTAAATCACAGCATCCTTGAGTACAATGCCAAGCGGGTTCACCTCATACTCTTTTTTCTCTGCCTTTTGTCTGGATTGGTAAACCAGCCTCAGCTTCCTGTTCAATAGCAGCGCATCATACACCTGTCCCTGTACTTCAGATCTAATGGGTGGTGGTGCCAGAAACCGGCCACGACGCAGAACGCGCACCTTGTCCCGCCATGCAGGCGCTCCGGAATCAGCATGAATCGTATCCAGAACATGGCGAGCCTGTTCGAAATGGGGGCGTAGATGATCGACAGTCTCGCGAGGTAAGATCGGCTCCAGATGCTTATCTGCAAGATAGAACGCCAATGCAGTATGACTGTCCATACCCGGGAGATCCATCACCCCGCCATCTGTCATCCAGGACCAGCCGAACGGCTTGTCCCTGTCATCACAAACGAGTGGATAGATTGCCGAGAAACGGATCAGATCGCGCTGCAGCGTTCGCGGCGTTATCGTGAAACCCTCATCGGCCAGGGCATGCATCAGCTCCGTAGTTGAAATCTTGAATGGCTGTCGCGGAATCAACCGCAGCATCAACCACTGGCGCATCAATGTTTTACTCATTCTCCACCAGAGCCTTAACCTTGATCGTCAATCGCCCTTTTGCCAGTTCGATTTCGTATCCGAGCACTTCAAAGGGCCATTCGTCAAACGACATGCGGCGATATAGCCTCCCCGTGGCCGGATCAATCAGCCGGATCAGTTCATCTTCCTGCATGCTCTGTTCCGCCACGGACGCCTGATGTCCCATAAACCTAACCCTGACCCGCATCGAACCGTTATTTGAAAACAGTTCCAGATATTCCGGTATATGCATGGATTCCTCCTGTTCGCCCTGGACATCGCATCAGCGGCGCCCTTCCGCATCCTTGTCGTTCCTGCCCTCGAGCGGCTGGCCATCAAAGTCCACCCTCACCATCCGCCCCTGCAGCGCGAAATGAATCCAGGTTCCATCGACCTGCCTGCCCGAGGCAAGTTCCGTGCCCTTCCGGTAAAGATACAGCTGACCCGCATAGCCCAGGGCCACATCGGAAAGCTCATCCGGACTGGCCGACACATTCTTATGATCGATGATACTGTCGCCCGAACTGCCCTGAACCAGCATATCAATCCAGCCCCTCGCAATCTGGTTTCCCATGCGCATCTGCACCGGCCATTCACGCCGCACCGCTGCCTCCGGCCACTGACGCGCCAGCCAATCCCGAAAACGATTGCCGATCGCTATCAGCTGGTCGGGCTTAAGCGCCGCATCCACCCCCCACCCGGTCAGCAGGCCGGCGGCCATGGCATAACGCCGTTCCTCATCGAGACATTCATCATCCGCGCCGATAAAGTAATGCACCGCCTCGCCAAGGCTTGCGCCATCCACCTTTTGCCCGGTCAGGACAGGCTCCCCGAGCTCGATCACGCGGCCAATGGAGGCCACGACCCCGTCCGGAAGCGCATAGCCGCTGGGCGATACGGCGTAAGGGAGATGGCCGGGGATGGACGATGGCTTGGCTGGAATTCGCCACCGCGGCCGCTCAGCCGACACTCCCTGCAAACCATCCCCGGCGGCAAGCTGCCAGAGCGTGCAATCAAACGATGTATCTACAATGCGAATGACCGATGTTCCGTCTGTCCCGGGCAATGCCATGCCTCCATCATCAGCACCACCGGCAATCGCTTCCAGCCACGCAAGCGAGGCAGGATGCCTGGCCACCGGTCGCGTCAGAATCAGATAGTCGCGTGCACGGGTAATACCGACATACATCAGACGACAGCGCTCCGCCCGCTCAACCGCTTCCGCCTGCTTCCAGGCATCGGATTGCCGGACGGCTTCAGTAAACGGCAGGCGGGGTCCCGACACCGGCTCCGGCCAGTAGCGGATCGTCCGGTTTGCCAGCGGACAGGCCGGATCAAAATTCTCCGCCCCCAGCACATGCAATCCAAACGGAGAAAATCTCGGTTTTGAATCGAGGTCGGCAAGAATCACCAGCGGCCACTCCAGCCCCTTCGATTTATGATAGGAGCAGACCTGCACCGTCTGTTCGCCGCGCCCTTCCGGTTTCGCCGGATCATCGAGGCTGGAGAGCCAGTAGATCAGTCCGGGCAGACTCGCCCCTTCATGGCGGGATCTGCACGCATCCTGATACTGCATGACCAGCTGTTCCATCGCATCCAGATCGGCCATTGCCCGCTCCGGATCAAACTCTTCGAACAGCGAGTCGCGAATGCCAAGCTGGTCGACCACCTCACGGAACAGATCGGCAGGGGCTGCATCCGCCACCTTGTCCCGCAACCGCATCAATGCCTGGATACGATCATCCCCGCTCCATGCCCT